>CAZSIA010000168.1:0-3599 GCA_964606905.1 uncultured Anaeroplasmataceae bacterium
CTTTCATTTTAATTTACTTTATAATTAGCTAAATTTATAGCTGTATTAAATTTGCTAAAATAAATAATTATTTGCCTAAGGTAATGAATTTTTTTTAAATTAATTACTTTTGTTCAGATAGTAGTATAATAACAAACATTATGCGACTCATAGTAGTGTGATTATCGAAAAGTTATGTTTTAAAATAATAATATAAGGTGTGTAATTGCAATGATTGATTTTGTGAAAGTTGGAGCTAAAATAACAAAATATCATAAAGAACTATGTCTAACACAAGATGATATTGCCGAAAAACTCTATGTATCAAGACAACTAGTAAGCAAATGGGAAAATGGAATTGGTATTCCGTCGATAGATGTATTATTTGAATTATGTAAAATGATTAAGATAACATTTGAAGAATTACTATGTTTTAATGATGAAGTATATGTAGATGAAAATGATGTATTTAAAGGTCGAAATAGACTTTGTGTAGTGCATAGTGTAGTTGACGGTAAAATTAATGTTAATCTTCCTGAAGTATTCTATCAATTTTCTCCTATTGAAAGAATGATAGTTTTAAAAGCGATAAAAGAGGGAAGAGTAAAAGTAATGATGGATGAACTATATCCTAAATTGACTTTAGGAGAACAAAAATTTTTAAGGAAGGATGAAAAAGTATGATTTTAAGAAAGGTGATTATTAATGGTAAAGCTGTATACGAACCAATTAGTTATGATGAAGCATTAGCTTATCCAAATAAAGAAGCTTTAGTTTTTAGTAGTGATGATGAGAAGGATGATTTTTTGGATAAAATTGAAGAATTTGAAGAATTAGCTGATAGAATAGATGAACTTGATGAATTAGTTGATGAAATTATGGATTGTCTTGATGACTTAGATGAGAATAATAGATTGTCTTTTCAAACAAGATTAGAAGAAATAAAAAAAGAACTTGAAGGTTATATTAATTTATCGGTTGAGGATTTAGAAGATAAACTAGACGCAATTGAAGATGAGGTTGAAGAATTACTTGAAGAATTAGATGATGATGAGGATGAACATATTAAAGTAAATGTTAACGGTAAAAAAAATAATTTTAGCAAAGACTTTGGTGAAATGTTTGGTAAAGCATTTGGAAATATGTTTAATGGTATTGGTAATATTTTTATAGGTAAGAAAAATTCGAAAAAAGATAGTTTAATTAGTGCATTACCATTTATGGATAAGGAAGATTTACATGAATTGGTTATTCGAATATTAAATGAAGAGGAAGGATATAAAGAGTTAGATTTAGTTTCTGTAATGCCTTTTTTACAGACAAGTGATTGTGATGCTTTATTTATGAAGGTATTAAACGAAGAAAAAAATGATAATTGTCCATTAGTCTCAATGGCACCTTTTGTATCTTCAATGTGCTTATCTTATCTTGTTGATGAATATATTAATGGTAATTATCAGGATATTGAGATGAGTACATTATATCCATTTTTAAGTAGCAATGATGTTAAGAGAGTATTTAACTACATCTTGTTAAAAAAAGAATAATAAATTTTTGATTTAATTTAAAAATTAATGGTCTAATATTAGTAGAAGTATAGAGTAATTGCATTCTATACTTTTTATTTTTAAAAAAAATGTTTTAAAATGTTATTTTTCTACAAATTTCAACAAGCTTCATAAATAAAATGAAGTTGTAGATGGTAAATCCATCTAACTATTTCATAAGAAGGGGACAAATGAAAAATGAAATTGAAAAAACTTTTTACATTATTTATTTTGTGTGCAACTTTAATAGCTGTTGTTGCATGTCAAGATGAAAAAGAAGAATTATCTAAGACTGATGAAATTATTTTAGAAGCAGAGAAGATGAGTTTTAAAGAATTAGCGCTAAAGGCTATTGAAGAGTCTAATGGTAAAACGTTTTATGGATTGGGTAATTCAAGTAGAGGTAAAACAGCATTACCAAATTTTATTAATTATTTAAAGACAATTGATCCAAATTATAACATGAATTTTGAATGGCAACAACCAAAAAATAATAAGATATTTGATCAATTGACTGCGGATAGTACAAAGGAAGTTGGAACCTATGCGATGACATTAATTCAAGATGGTAATCAAATAAAATCAAAAATGGTTGATACAAATATTTTGAAGACATTTATTCCTAAAGAATGGGCAAATGCAAATAAAATAGAGATTGATGATTATCAAGGTTATTTGCAACTTCAAACATTAAATAAAGTATTTATCTTTAATAATACTGGTGAGGCTATTTATGATAACACTTGGGATTTTGTTGGTAAAGACGCTAAAGGATTATTTATGGATATTGATTCTGAAGTTGTTGGAAAAAATTTTTTATATATGTTAACTCATGAAACATATTCAACCTATTTAAAAGAAGCATTTGATAAATTAAACGATATAGATAAGGCTTATTTTAAACCAATAATTGATGATTTAGCTGATGAAGCAAACGAATTTAATTTAGGTGATAATGGTAAATATGCATTAGCTTGGATCAAGTTATGGGTTAATTCGTATAATAAGCAAACAGATGATGGACCTATTTCGAATGTTTTAACTTCAAAGAGTGCGACTGATCAATTTGGATTGTTGGTTTATTCTAAATTACGTTCAATTGAAGAAACAGATACAGTTTCAACGAATAATGTAACAGTAGCGGCATATCAACAAGGTGAAGAATTATATGATGGTATTCAGTTTGAAGGAATTGGTGGATTTGGTTATTGTCATTACTTATTTATTACTGATAACTCACCACTTCCTTGGACAGCTTGTGCCTTTAATGCATATATGACTATTGTTAATGAAGATGCAGAAACTGACGAAGAGAAAATTGCTGGTTTTTCTGCTTGGGGAAAAGATATGGGCGGATACTCAGCTAACCCAGAACTAGCATTGTTAAATGAAAAAGTATTTCAACATAAAACAGCTGGTAATATTGATGGCGTAGTAATGTTTGATGCTAAAAATGACCGTGGCTTAGATTGGTGGAAAACCGTTGGTAAATTAGTAATAGAAGATCCTATTTATTGTGCAAAAGTTGCTTTTACTGTAGGTAGTTGGATTGAAATATTAGACAGGGCGTAAGTTAGATTAGGTAAGGGCAATTTTTGCCCTTACTTTAAATTATAAAGGAGATAGCTTATGGAAATATTTAGAAAAAATGATTGGAAATTTTGGGATATTACTCAAAATAAGATAAAAACTTTTTTTTCTAAACCACAAAATGTTATTTTATTAATATTTGGTATTTTATTAACATTTACTACGATTAGTCCAATAATCGCGATAATTAAAGATACATTTGCAATTCATCCAGGAACAATTGATTCTTTTTTAACTGGTAAAAATGATGGTTTTACTATAGTAAATTATGTTGATTTATTTACGAGTAATTTGGTTAGAAATAATCTTATTACTCCTTTAAATAATACATTTTTGCTTGCTGTTCTTTCTTGTTTGATTGCGATTATATATGGTGGTTTAGTAGCTTTTTTAGTAACCAGGACAGATCTTAAATTTAGAAAATATTTAAGTAGTATTTTTATTTTTCCATACATTATGCCTCAATGGACACTTGCGGTTGTA
>CAZSIA010000169.1:0-3535 GCA_964606905.1 uncultured Anaeroplasmataceae bacterium
ATCTTGCGGTTGGGATTATGTTGTTTGTATTAAAAGAAAAGGGAAATACAATGGTGGTTTTGCTCGAGAAATTGAGGAAGAGTTTACCTTAACACAAAAAAAGAAAACTCTTGTTATTAGTGATGAAAAAGGTAAAAATGGTAGATTTGAGACTCGAAAATATTCAACTATAAAAAATGTTTCTAATCTTCCTAGTAGATAAATGGCCTTCTGTTAAAGGGATAGGAAAATTAGAAACTACAATGATTAATAAAAAGTCTAATACAAAAAATCATGAAATTAGATATTTTATATTTTCAAGTGATTACGGAAATAAAGAGTTTGCTAAGTACCAAAGAAATCACTGGCAAATAGAATCATTTCATTATGTATTAGATTATTCATTTAACGAAGATCATATGAGAATGAAAAAAGGTTCGTCAACATTGAATACGAACCTCCTTAGAAAATTTGTGTATAATGTTATAAGTGTTTGTTTGGCGACCGACCCTTATAAATCATACACAGGTTTCAGAGATAGTCATAAACTATCCACTCCACAGGAGTTATTATACATCATTTTAAATGTATTTGATAGTCCAAAAAAATTGGAAATTTGAAAGTAATACGAAAGATTTTCGATTATTTTAGAACGCTAAAAGGATGTGAAATAATATAAATTGCTTAAAAATGATGCAAATATTATGAATTATGATGCTAATGCATTATTTTCTGAAAAAATTTTTTTTCATGCGTTTCGCGTAACTTTGTATATAAATCTATTTTTTTTCACTAAAATATTTAATCAACAAAAGACAAATAGAAATTATTTTGATATAATTTAATAAAAAAGGTGATAATTATGATTTATGAAATCGCAACTAAAAATGATTTAAAACAAATAATAAAAATGAAAAACCGTGTAAAAGAACGTATAATTAGACAAAATCTTCCAATGTGGTTAAATGGATATCCACTAGATGAAATGATAGTTGAAGATATCAATAATAATCACGGTAGAGTAGTAAAAATCAACGATAAAGTTGTAGCTTACGCAGTACTTCATCCATCAAGATATGACTATGAAGGAGAAATAGATGATATAATTGATCGCTATAGTTTTGGAAGAGTGATGGTTGATGATGGTTGTATAGGAATGGGAATCGGAAGATTCTTAGTTTCAAGTATGATTAACGAAGCAAAATCACATAATCAAAAAGGAATGATAATCACTGGCGATGACTTCAATACAAAAGCAATCAACCTTTATAAAAGCGTAGGATTTAGTAAAATTGGCGAAAAACAATTTTCATATGCTTATTTATCAGTATTTAAATTAGATTTTAAGGAGAAATAAATATGGAACCACTTGCTTGTAGATTAAGACCAAAAACATTTGATGATATTATTGGTCAAGACCATTTAGTAGGAAATAATGGTGTAATACGAAAAATGTGTGAAACTGGCAAACTATTTTCTTTAATATTACATGGTGATCCTGGTATTGGAAAAACTAGTATAGCAAATGTAATCGCATCTTATTATGGTTTAAATGTCTTTGAATTTAATGCATCAGTAGATAATAAAGCAAAGCTTAAAGATATTTCCGAAAGTATTAAATTTTATTCAGAAAGTATTGTAATAATCGATGAAATTCATCGTATGAAAAAAGATATTCAAGACTATCTTTTACCATATGTTGAAAAAGGACAATTAATTATTATCGGACTTACAACTGTTAATCCTTATCAATCAATTAATCCTGCAATTCGCTCACGTTGTCATATTTATAAATTAAATCCAATTAAAAAAGATGACATTATAAAATTATTAGAAAGAGTCTTAAACAAAGAAAAATCATTTGAAAACATTAAAATGAATCATGAAGTTTTAGATTATGTAGCTACTTCTACTAATGGAGAAATTAGAACAGCACTAAATATGTTAGAAGCTATTTCACTATTAGGAAGTGAAAAAGAAATCACTTTAGATGAAGCTGTTTCTATCTGCGGTAAACCATCACTAAAACTAGATAAGGGCGAAGATAACTATTATGATATCTTAAGCGCACTTCAAAAATCAATTAGAGGAAGTGATGTTGATGCTGCGCTTCACTATTTAGCTCGACTTGTTACTCTTGAAGATATTGATATAATTGCTAGAAGATTAATGGTAATTGCATATGAAGATATTGGATTAGGTAATCCTTATATGGGTTCTCGCGTTTTAGCGGCTTGTGAAGTAGCGAAAAAACTAGGTTTCCCTGAAGCTAGAATTCCTTTAGCTGAAGTTGTCGTTGAACTAGCCTTATCACCAAAATCAGATAGTGCTTATGCTGCATTTGACAAGGCTTTAACTGAATATCAAACACTAAACCCTGGACCAATTCCACCACATATCTTAAACCGCGAAATCGGACATAATGGAGTTGAATATAAATACCCACACGATTATCCTGATCACTGGGTAAATCAAGAATATATGCCTAAAAATTTTGTAGGACACCGTTACTATGAAGGTGCAGAAACTGGCGCATACGAACGTCAACTTAAAGCAAGATATCTTGAACTTTTATCAAGAAAAATGAAAAAATAACAAAAATTAAAAAATGAAACGAACTATTTTATCAACATGATATTTTGTCGTTTCATTTTTATAATTTTATAATACAAAATTACTTAGTAAATTAAAATCACTTCATCAATTAATAATTATTTAAATCAACAATATATTTAGCATGTTCTTCTAAAATATCTAAATGATTAATATTACAATAATCCAGGATTGCTAACACATCAAGATTTTGATTTTTTGCTCCTATAATTGCGTGAGGTGCATCTTCTAAAATCAATGCTTTTTTGCATCCACCAGCTAATTTTATAACTTCTAAATACCCTGACCCATCACGTTTAGTAAGACCCAAATCGCTTCCTGAATAAAAATTATCATAAAATTGATGTAAATCAAATTTATCAAGTAATACATCTAAAACACTTTTAGCTGTTGCACTATATAATACAACTTTACCATGCTTACCTAAATCTTTTAATAATTTAATAGCATTAGGTTTAAGTTCTTGTTTAACATATTCATGGCGAATAAAATCAAAAAACATTTCTATTATTTCTTCGTAACTGTATTCTGGAAAATATTCATCACGAACAAATTGGGCAATTTCAATATTCGTCTTTGATGTTATTTTTAAATAAATATCATCTAAAGGCTTTCTGTTTAAACTTAAAATAAAGTTCGGACAAATATTACGCCACATTTGCATTGTATCTGCAATTGTACCATCAAAATCTACTATAAATAAATCATACTCACTTAAATTTAATTTTTCTTTCATAACACACCACTACAAAATTATATAGATTGCACCTTGGTTTTTCATTCTTTTAACTTCATCAGTTAAAAGCGATTTATATTTAAAATCTTGATACTTTTTATTAAAAATATCAATTTCATTACCAATAATATAATCTTTGATATAATTACTTTCTTTATATTCTTCTAAACGCTTAATAACAGCGTTTTTTATTTTACTAGACCCACC
>CAZSIA010000170.1:0-3486 GCA_964606905.1 uncultured Anaeroplasmataceae bacterium
TAAGATTGTGTAATCACTTTCATGTGTAATTAATCCCATAGCAATACCAGCAACTGGAGCTTTTATAGGTACTCCTGCAGCCATAAGTGCCAAACATCCAGCACATATACTAGCTTGACTTGATGAACCATTTGATTCTAATATTTCAGATACAACACGAATTGTATATGGGAATTCTTCTTCACTTGGAATAACTTGAGCTAATGCTCTTTCACCTAATGCACCATGTCCAACTTCACGTCTACCTGGTTGACCATATCTACCAGTTTCACCAACAGAGAATTGTGGGAAGTTGTAATGTAACATGAAACGTTTTTGATCTTCGATACCTAAACCATCAATAATTTGACCATCAGATAAGCTACCTAATGTAGTTACTGATAATGATTGAGTTTGACCACGAGTGAATAATGCAGAACCATGTGTTCTAGGCAATACATCTACACGTGAAGAAAGTGGACGAATTTCATCAACTTTTCTTCCATCAGGACGGATTTTATCAACGCTGATTAAGCGTCTTACTTCATTATATAAAATTGTATCTAATGAATGTTGTACTTGTTTTAAATATGCTTTTTTAGCTTCTTCATCGATTACTTTTAATTCACCAACTTCTTTAATGAATACTTTTTCATCGAAGTGAGCTAAAGTTTTTTCATTAACTTCGTCAATTGCAGCATAACGAGCTAATTTATCTTCAATTCTAATTGCATTTACTAAATCTTCTTCCGCAAAAGCTTTAACTTCGCTATCGATAACTGGATCAGAAATAAATAAAACAGGTTCTACTTTTTCTTTACCAATTTCATTAGCAATTTCAATTTGGATATTACATAATCTTACAATTTCAGCATGACCAACTTGCAATGCTTTAAACATAGCTTCTTCACTTACTTGTTTAGCGCCAGCTTCAACCATGTTAATTGCCTCTTTAGTACCAGCAACAGTTAAATCAATATCACTATTTAAAGCTTCTTCTGGAGTAGGGTTAATAATATATTCACCATTTACTCTACCAACTTTAACACCGGCGATAGGTCCTTCAAAAGGAATATCAGATAACATTAATGCTAAACTTGAACCAAACATTGCAGCCATTTCTTGACCACCAACAGGATCAGCACTCATAACTGTATTTACGATTTGAACTTCATCGCAATAACCTTCAGCAAATAAAGGTCTAATAGGACGATCAATTAAGCGTGATGTTAATGTTTCATGCTCACTTGGACGTCCTTCTCTACGTAAAAATCCACCAGGAATTTTTCCAGCAGCATATAATTTTTCTTGGTATAAAACCATTAATGGGAAGAAATCTTGAGTAGTTTCAGTTGTTTTACTACATACACAAGATAATACGGCACTCTCACCATATGTAATCATACAAGCACCATTTGCTTGTTTAGCATACTCTCCTACTTCAATAACAAGTGGTCTTCCTGCCCACTCATAAGTATACTTTTTAAAATTATTTTCACTCATTTTGTTTAACATCTCCTTCATGTAAACTTATATTTTTTCTTTTTTCGTACTCTTGTAGTATATCATTAAAATAATTATTTTAAAAGAAATAATTAAATTTTTTAATTTAAAAAAGAAAAAAGCATCTATAAATGCTTTTTAAAAATAAATATTATTCTGTTGTCTCAGTATTTCTACGGAATTTAGCAGAAAATGTATATCCTTGAATTTGTTGATTTAACATCTGGATTTCTCCATTAACATAATCATATTCTTCGGTAATAGTTGCTGAACCATTTTTAGTATAAATTTTAATTTTATCTCCTTCAATTTCAAAAGTAGCTGTTGCTGAATATGTTTGAGAATTTCCAGCACCTTTTGATTCGACAGTACAAGAACCATCAGCTTCTAAAATAATACGCCAATAATCATAATTACTTTTACTTATTGCACCACTTGCATAATATAATTCATAAGTCCCTGCCTCTTCTTTATATTTATCATCACTAAACAATTTATTTATAAAACTACAACTCGCAAGTGATAAAACACAAGAAAACAATGTTATTATAAAAATAAATTTTTTCATTCATATTCACCCTAGTAAGATTATATCATCAAAAGAATAAAAAAACCAGTACGAACTGGTTTTTTACTTAAAATTAATGACGTAAACCTAATTTAGCAATTAATTGAGCATAACGATTAACGTCTTCTCTCTTTAAATATGCTAATAAGCTTTTACGTTGACCAATTTTCATTCTTAAACCACGTGCAGAATGAAAGTCATGAATGTGAGTTTTTAAGTGTTCATTTAATTTATTGATTTCATAAGTAAGGATAGCTACTTGTACTTCAACAGAACCAGTATCTCCTTCTTTAGTTGCGAAATCAGCTAAAATTTTACTTTTCACTTCTTTACTTAAAGCCATTTCAAAAGTCCTCCTATTTAAGTATTTTGTCGCATTCATCTAAGAAAAGGTTTGAGGATAACCATAATCTGAGGTGATGCCGTTATGTATTGTAGCATAATTAAATTTCAAATGCAATAAATTATTGAATTTTTAAGCAAATACTTTGTATTTTGTGACATAACTAATCGTTTCTCCATCTATATCAAATTCCACAATGACATGTTTACCATTTCGCATTGTAAAGACATCTTTATGTTTTAAATGTGTACCTTTAAAAAATTTAGGGAAAATAAATAAGGTTTTTATTTTACCCAAAGTATGAAAGCAAGCATGCGATATTAGTTTTTTATCATCTAAGCGGTTTTGATTTGGAGTACAAGCATTCCGCCACTATAATTACGATCTTTCATTCTATGACAAATCAATATCTTTTTATATTTTTTCCATCAACTGTAACTTTTCCTCCACATGGTTTAAAATGAAATAACAAACCTTTAACAGCTATACCAGCATAATTTACTGTTTTATTTGATTTCTTTTGCAACTCGTCCACTACTTCACAACAATGTCCATCACTTCCAAAACCTACACCATTAACAAAAAGATATTCTTTATCATTTACAATAACCTTTGGTAAATTTTTTATATAATCATTTAATAAGATTAATTCTCCATAGCTATCTTTTTTTCCATCTGTGTAAAAATCATTACCTGTACCAGATGTATTAAAATAAAATATCTATATTCTTAATTCGATTTACAAAGTGATTTAACGTTCCATCTCCTCCATAAAGATGTAATTCATCATCCTTTGTTAAAGAATTTAATACTCGATTATATTAACCATCTTCAATCACATTTACTAAACTATATCATTCGTCATTTAAAAAACATTTTACTTTTTCCTTACAATTTCCATTTTTTGATAGTGGATTATACAAAATATATATCATAATAGTAACTCTCCTAATAATTTCATTATTTTTTTATTTATTACATAAATTAATTATAAATTTAACAAAAAAGGATTATTTTCAACAAAAATTGAAAAAATAAAAACACTAAATTATCAACTAAATAAACTGGTTCCGAAGTCAAGGACAAATTGTGG
>CAZSIA010000171.1:0-716 GCA_964606905.1 uncultured Anaeroplasmataceae bacterium
TCATATGAAAAACGTAGTAAAGAATTTAAACAAATTATAAATAGTTACTATAGCAATAAATAAGAAACTTAGACAGGTGAAAAAAATTATCTGTTTTTTTCTATATAAATAATTTTTATTAGATTATAAAAATTTGACATATAAATTGTTAAAGAGATGATGTAAACAAAACGAAAACGTGTTATTAATGTATTTATTAATTAATAATAAGAAGGAAATGTAAAAAATTTGAATTTTTTTTAACATTATGAATGGTTATGTAAATTTTATCTAAAATTTAACCTAAATAAGTTGTTGCAATAAATTTATTTCAATGTTATAATTTTTCAAAATTTAAACTATTCGATTTTTGAAAGAAGGTATACTGATGAAAAGTTTTAATTTTGTAAATGCTGAAACGATTATTTAAATCTATTTTAGTTACAATTGAATAAGCTTTTAAGTTATAAAGATTTTAGGAGTGTAACATGTTTGAAAAACTAGCAATTGAATATATTAATATTATGAATAACATTAGGGATCGTTTAGAAATTGAAGAAGCTAATATATTTTCATTTGGTGAAAGAGGTGTTCTTTTATTACTAGTATCTCAAGATAATTTATTATCGCCTCTTGAGTTGTCTGAAAAATTAAAAGTTGTTCCATCAAGAATAACTGCAATATTAAAATCTTTAGAAAAAAAGGAATTCATTATTCGTCTTAAGGATCCTAGTGAT
>CAZSIA010000171.1:726-3440 GCA_964606905.1 uncultured Anaeroplasmataceae bacterium
CTAGTGATGGCAGAAAATCTTTAATAAAAATATCAGATAAAGGAAATCAACTTTTTCGGGAAAAATATAGTTCTTTGAGAAAAACAATTGAGGATAATTTTATTAGAATTGGCGAAGAAGATGCAAAAGAATTTGTAAGAATAATGAAGAAGTTTATTAAATAAGTATTGTGTGACAGTGTCACGTATATTTTTTATATAAATATTTCATAGTATGAAATAATTTTTTTAATTACAGGAGGTAAACAATGGTATCAGATCCATATAAAGTGTTAGAAATAAATGAAAATGCGACACCTGAAGAAATAAAAAAGGCTTATAGAAGGCTAGCAAAAAAATATCATCCGGACTTAAATCCAAATGATAGTACAGCAGCAATTAAAATGACTGAGATAAATGAAGCATATGACATGCTTACTAATCCTGATAAATATAAAAATATGAATAACCAAAATGGTAGTCAACAAACACAAAACAAACAACATCAATATCAATACGGTTATTCTGGTAATAATCAACAACAAGATGCTTATGGTTTTGATTTTGAAAGTATTTTTGGATTTATGTTCGATTCTCAAACGGTAAATTTAGAAGTTGAATCCTCTGATTCTGTGGAAATAAAAAAATCTATTTCATTAATTAAAAATAGAAGATATGAAGATGCATTGTCAATTTTAAACGATATTATTAGTACTAATAGAAATGCTAGATGGTATTTTGTTTCTTCGTATGCAAATTACCACTTGAATAAAGAAGATTTAGCATTTGAACAAATTAAGAAAGCTTTGGAACTTTCCCCGAATAACCAAAACTATAAATTGTTTTATAAGAAACAGTACCAAGAAATGCAAAGAAAACAAAGTAGTGGACAAGTATTTAATCCTTTACAAGTACTCTTTAAGTTATTTAAATACTATATTATATTTCAAATCATTATGTTTATTTTGCGAATGTTATTAGGAGGTTTTTAAAATGAGTAAAATAATAGGAATAGACTTAGGTACAACAAATTCGTGTGTATCTGTAATTGAAGGAGGAAGTGTCAAAATCATTTCTTCTACAAATGGTTCAAGAACAACACCCAGTGTTGTTGCATTTACTACTGATGGTAAAAGATTAGTAGGAGAAGACGCTGTTCGTCAAGCAGTAACAAATCCAGATAGGACAATTTCATCTATCAAAAGAGAAATGGGAACAAATTGGAGAAAAAATATTGATGGAAAAGATTTTATTCCTCAAGAAATAAGTGCAATGATCTTAGCAAAATTAAAAAAAGATGCTGAGGTATATTTAGGAGAAGAAGTTAAGGATGCTGTTATTACTGTTCCAGCTTATTTTAATGATATTCAAAGGCAAGCTACTAAAGATGCGGGTACAATAGCTGGTTTAAATGTTGTAAGAATTATTAATGAGCCAACAAGTGCTGCGTTGGCATATGGATTAAATCACGGCGAACCACAAAAAATAATGGTTTATGATTTAGGAGGTGGAACATTTGATGTTTCAATAATAGAAATAGGTGAAGGTGTAATTGAAGTATTAGCAACTTGTGGAGACAATCATTTAGGTGGTGATGATTTTGACAATAAAATTATCAGTTGGATTATAAATGAATTCAAAAAATCTAATGGTGTTGATTTAAGTAAAGATACAACGGCTTATCAAAGGATTATAGAAGCTGCTCAAAAAGCCAAAATAGAATTATCTTCATGTGATTCAACAACTATTATGTTACCTTTTATTTATAAGAAAGGAAACGAAATGTTAAATTTAAAATTAGAATTATCTAAGTCTAAGTTTGATGAAATGACTAAAGATTTAGTTGAAAAAACCAAAATACCTGTTGAAAAAGCTTTAAATGATGCTGGTATATCAAGAAAAGAATTAAGTAAAGTTATATTAGTTGGAGGATCAACAAGAATTCCAGCTGTTCAAAAGTTGGTTCAAGATTTAACGGGTATAATTCCTTCTAAAGATATAAATCCTGATGAATGTGTAGCACAAGGAGCGGCTATACAAGCTGATACATTATCAGGAGGTAGTTTAGTTATAGCTGGATCAAATAATGGATTGTTACTTTTAGATGTTACATCTTTAAGCTTGTCAATTGAAACTGTTGGTGGAGTTGCAACACGACTTGTTGAAAGAAATTCTACATTACCTATTCATTATTCTAGAGTGTTTACAACTGCTCAAAATTATCAACCACAAGTTGAAATAAAAGTGTTACAAGGTGAAAGACCACTTGCGGTAGATAATAAATTAATTGGTAATTTTAAATTAAAAGGCATTAAGAAAGCTCCGGCTGGCGTTCCACAAATAGAAGTGACGTTTGATATTGATACAAATGGTATTTTAAAAGTATCTGCGAAAGATTTAGATACTGGAAAAGAACAATCAATTACAATTGAATCTACTGAAAAGATGAGTGATTCTGAAATTGAACAAGCTATAAATGACGCAAAAATGTATGCAGAACTAGATGGTACTAGAAAACAATTATTAGAATTGATTCCTGAATGTCATAAATTAATTAATAGTATAAATAGTAATTTGAAATTAAAGAAGAAAGAACTATCTAAAGAAGTTAAGAAAAGCTCTAAGAAGTTAGTTGATAATTTAACTAAACTTTTAACAAAAGTTAAACCTCAAACTGTAACAGATATTGAGTTTGAAGAATTAAATAAAGCTTATATAGAAGTTAAAGAGTTTGCA
>CAZSIA010000172.1:0-3430 GCA_964606905.1 uncultured Anaeroplasmataceae bacterium
ATGCAAAAATACGAAACTCTTCACATATTTTTTCTAATGTTAAATCTTCATTAAAATTTGGTCTTTGATAATCTAGATACTTTTTATCAACTTCAATCAATTTATAAAAACGTGATTCATTTAAATTAACCACACTAGTAGTTGAATTATCAATTCCATTATTATAAGGATCAAATGACAATATATTATCTTTACCTTGCAATTTTAATTGTAATAATCTATCGCGATTCTTCTCACTTCGTCTAAGTTCCGCTCTTAATCTAGCAATTTCAGCTATTAAATCTCCATTAGTTTCCTTACTTAAAATCCTTTCAAAAAGTTTCTTTAATGATATAACTAATAAAAATACGATTCCAACTAAAATAACAATTACTAATAAAATTCCTATTATCGCAATCACCCAATCTCCAAAAGTAGGTTTATTAGCACAAAACTCTAAAAACAATGAACCATATTTAGAAAAATTAAACATTTCAAATAATCCACCAAATATACCACCAGCTCTATCACTACTTTTTTCAATGTAAAAAATGCTAATTAAACTATTTACAAACAACGTAAAAAAATCTTTTAAAAATTCCCAACCCATATCTTGTTCCAACTCCTTTTAATAAAAATTCTTACTGTTTAAAATAGACTTAAATAAATATATTTTAAAGAGTAAGAATAGAAGGTAACTTAGGTCACCTTCTTTCTTTAACTAAAACTCTTAAAGACGGATATTATTAATAACTAATTACTAAATGTTAAAGCAAATTCTTTACCCTTACCATTTTCATCTAATTCAACGCTTGAATTAACTGCAAAATAAGCATCTGTAAATTTCGCATTACCATAAGAATCAAATGTTAAAGTAACATTAACAGAATCATTAGTTTGATTAACCGCAAATGAAGCTGTAGTACCAAATCTAAGTGATGAAGTAGATTCACTAATTGCAAAAGTAAAAGTTCTAGATGATAATGTAGCAATATGTTCATCAGTTAAACTTTCTGTAACATCATTTCCTTCTTCATCTAAAATCTTACAAGTAAAATCAATTTTTCCATAAAGTGAATAAACCGCTGAAGTTTTTACTAACGTACCATCAACAAAGTAGTATACTACCCCACCTGGTTGTGGTGAACCATTAACTGTTTCCGAATCATGGGTTGTAGGTCCAACACCTGCTTGTGGAGTTGCTGTTACCACTATTTGTAAATTCCCTGCACCAAAAGTTTCATCACTAGCATTTACTTTAATTTCATCATAATTTACATTTACTGTAGCTGACTCAGCACTATACCACGCTAAGGTGGCAGTAACTACAGTCAATAATAGGGCTAATGTCATTAACACAGCCGACAATAATAATCTTTTTTTCATATTCTTCTCCTTTAATATTTTTAAATATATTCAACAATTATTAGAATGATTAAATTAATTCAAAGCCCCGTCTAACACCTTCTTTTATCATTACTAACAATTAAGTTGATAAAATTAGATTTATTCAGTTTTTAATTGTTTTTTCCAATATAAATAAGCTTCTGTTTCATAATTAATTGAAAAACTAATACTTCCACCTTTTATATCATTTGTATGGTCAATATCTGAAGCTTCTAACCAAACACAAATCGTATAGCACATATATTCACCTGGAGCTAATTTAAATAAATCTTGGGTATTAGTTGATGAATAATAATGATAAAATCCTGTTAACTCATCCATAATTAAATCATCACACAACCATGCTTCATCACAATTTTTAGTTTCTAAATCATTTGATATATTAGGATCAGCAATATAAATAGGGCCACTATAATCAGCTTCCGTAACCATTTTAGATGCAGCCACTTCATGCAATCCCGTTTCTTTATTAGGGGTTGCAAATATTTTAAAATTATAATTACCACTAGAATCATTTGTAACAAACATAAATCTACAAGCATCAAGTACATTATTATAATTTTCTGTAACCTCTAAATTTAAACGAAAATATACTTCTTCATCACCAGTATTTTTTATATAATATTTATTACAGTAATATTGATCAAAATTAGCACTTCCTTCATTTTTCACATATTGTGAGGCAACTTTATTATTTTTAGCAAAATTAGAAAATTTTTCAAACATAGTCACATTCATTTCAAGAGGTTTTAATAAACTTCCACCAATATTTGAATCTACATCACCATAACCTAATCCAAGAAGTGAAAAAAATTTATCATCAAAATTAGGATCATATGAAAGTTCTAAATTATTCTTTTCATATTCTGCATAATTTATTTTTATTAAATATCCCTTTTGCCCCTCATCATTTTCAATACTACTTGTCCAGACAAATACACATAATATTAAGGATATAATTAAAACTATTAATAAAATTATTTTTGTACTGTTATGACTATTTACCTTACTATTAATTTTTTTATTTATAGTATTTTGTTTTTTTATTTGTAATAATTCTTCTTCAGTAATTTCTTCGTTCATAAGCATTCTCCTTTTTTTCTTCTACCCTTATAATTACTAACAAATAATAAATTACTAAAAAAATAAAAAAAATCGATAAAAATTATTATCGACTCTTCTATATTTAAAAATCAAATATTCTATTAATCCTTCATCATGATTTGAATTATTTCTTTATCAGTCTCACACATTCCAACACGCGCAAGTTCACCAATTGCTTTTATAGTGTTTTCTACACCTTTTTTAATAAACCCATCACCACTAATAAATTGGTTACCTTCTTTAAACATAAAATAACCAAGCAGCCCAGCTTCTACACTACTGGCAATTTTTGCAGCACATGATGCTTTAGCACCATCACATAAAACACCAGAAATAATACCTAAAGCATTTACAATTGTATGATTTATTTCACGTTCTCTTCCACCTTCTAAATAAGCGATACCAGCGCCACAACCCGCTCCAGCAATAACTACGCCGCAAAAAGCTGATAATTTTCCAATACTATTTTTGATATGAATAGTACATAAATTGGCAACCACTAAAGCTCGATATAAAGTATCTTTATCAACATTAATATGTTTTGCATAAGTAATAACAGGAACACTACAAGTAATCCCTTGATTGCCACTTCCGGAATTAATAACCACAGGCATATCACAACCATTCATTCTCGCATCACTTCCGGCAGCTGCCATCGCTTTACATTTTGTTAAAATATCATTCTTTGCATATTTCATCAATGTTTTACCAATATTAGCTCCATAATTACCTGAAATTCCTTCATTTGCAATTGCCATATTATATTCAATTTGAAGATTTAAAACTTCTTTCACATCAGCAATATCAACACAATTAGCAAAATTAATTATATCCTTAATATTCAATACTGATTTATTAATATCACATTTGATATTGTTTACAACTTTTTTATCATTAAAGTATAAAACTTCATTATTTTTTTCAACCAAATAAACATTAG
>CAZSIA010000173.1:0-3410 GCA_964606905.1 uncultured Anaeroplasmataceae bacterium
AATTGCTACAAAAGTCACTCAGTGACAATTATTAAGGATTTAAACGATCTACATGTAACAACATTCAATCAAATTAATAACCAGGTTATTTTTCAATATGTTGATATTATGCGAGGTCGAGGATGTTGTAACTCAACTGTCAATAAACGGATCCAAAACATTCTTCGTTGCTATCAATACCTGGCTAAAATGGGATTGGTTCCATCACAGGAATTTGATTTTGTTAAACTCAAAGAACAAACTCCTGAATTAGTAATTATCGATGAACCTAATCTAGTACGTATTCTGGAACATATTAAAACTCTTTGTCCTAAAAGTCAGTTAATGGTTCTTCTTATGATTTCAACAGGGGTACGAAGAACAGAACTGTCATTAATAAGACTAGAAAATATTAACCAGGAGCGAAACAGAATATATTTAGTCAATACCAAATGCGGCAGTGGAAGATATATCTTTTATGATCCATCGATAAATGACTTAATTACGGAAGTTGCTAAAGAAAATAAAAGATATCTATTTGAAGAACCTAGTGGGGACCATATTTCAACAAATGCAATATCAATGGTAGTCAAACGAATTGCTACACATTTGAATATCAAAGGCCTTTCTCCACATAAATTCCGACACACTTATGCCACTATGCTTTTGAAAAATGGAGCGAACATCGGTGCAGTAAGATTGTTGATGGGCCATTCTTCTTTAGCTGTAACGCATCGCTATTTGGATTTCACATCAGATGAATTAGAAAATACTAACAATACTTTCAATCCATTAGCTAAAATTAATCCTTAAAAGCAAAAAAAGCGAACATAAATTAAATTATGTTCACCTTAATTATTTCTACAATTTAGCCGACCCATTTTACCCCGGATCCGTTGGTCGGGTAAAGGCACTTTCCACAGTTTGCTAAGTTATAGAATTATTGAAATATTGCCGTAAGCAACGTGTTTTTTCGATGGCGACTCCGAAGGGATTCGAACCCCCGACCGACGGCTTAGAAGGCCGTTGCTCTATCCAGCTGAGCTACGAAGTCATTTTCCTTACAGCAATACTTATTATACATTAGGAAATTTTATTTGTAAAGTTAAATTTTACAAATTATTACCTAAAATTGTTTTAATTTCATTGATTTTAGCAAGTAATTTTTCTTTTGCGGCATTACTTGCTACGTGTTCTAACTCTCTTTCATATAAATTAAGTTTGTCCTTATAAAGTGAAATAAACTCACAAGAAATATTTTCAAGTAACTTTGGACCAAATTTTAATTCATAGTCACTATAAGTAATTTCTTCTTCCGTATATTTTGCCACTATTATTTGGTAATATTTATAATCATATATAATCTCTTCTGATTCAATGATGAAACTATTATCAAGCAAAAACTTTCTAACTTCATAAAAATCAGAATTCGGACAAAGAACAATTCTTTTAGCGTTTTTTATACGATTGATCCCCTTTGATAAAATATCTTTCATAAGCATTCCACCTATACCACTTATCGTAATAACTTCATAGTCTTTTTCAAGTGGCATAAGACCATCACCTAATTTACATGAAATAATATTATCTAATTTTTTAATTTTAGAGTTTTTAATTGCACTAGCTAATGGCATTGGATTAATATCAGTAAGTAATACTTCCTTTAATCCGTAAATTTCAACTGCATAAATACCTAAATAGCCATGGTCACAAGCTATATCAGCAAGCGAAGTAAATCCATTAGTATATTTAGCAATAGCTTTTAATCTTTTACTAATAGCCATTAGTGTTTACTCATAAAGTCACGCAATTTACGACTACGTGATGGATGTTTTAATTTGCGTAATGCCTTAGCCTCAATTTGTCTAATACGTTCACGTGTTACACCAAATTCTCTACCAACTTCTTCTAATGTTCTTTGACGACCATCTAGTAAACCAAAACGCATTCTCAATACCTTTTCTTCACGATCAGTTAAGCCTTGTAAAACTTCATTTAATTCTTTCTTTAACATCTCTTGAGCAGTATATTCATATGGATCTAAAGCTGTAGGGTCAGAAATGAAATCACCTAAAGATGAATCTTCTTCTTCACCAACAGGAGCTTCTAATGAGATAGGTTCTTGCGCTATCTTTTGAATTTGTTGAACCTTTTCTACTGGAATACCCATTCTATCTGCAACTTCTTCTGGAGAAGGTTCACGCGATAGTTCTTGAACTAATTGGCGTTGAACACGAACTAATTTATTAATTGTTTCAACCATATGAACTGGAATACGAATTGTTCTAGCTTGGTCAGCAACAGCTCTAGTAATTGCTTGACGAATCCACCATGTTGCATATGTAGAAAATTTAAATCCACGATTTGAATCAAATTTTTCAACAGCTTTCATTAATCCCATATTACCTTCTTGGATTAAATCTAGAAATTGCAAACCACGCCCAACATATTTTTTTGCAATACTAACTACTAAACGAAGGTTAGCTTCGACTAATTTATTTTTAGCTACTTCACCTTTACGAACTAATTCACGAAGTTTTTCTAAATCAGATTCAGGAATTTCATATCCTTCTTCTTCAATGGAATTTAATTGTTCTTGTGCAATATTACCATCAGTAATAATATTAGCTAATCTAGTTTCTTCATCAAATGTAAGTAATTGAATTTTTCCAATTTCTTTTAAATACATTCTAACTGGGTCATCATATTTAATTGTTGATGGTAAAATATCAAAATTTTCGATATCAATTTCTTCTTCAATTATATCATCATGAGGAATATCTATATTTTCTTCATCTTCTGGAAAATCTTCTTCTAAATCCATAGGAATAAGAATTTCGATACCTTTATGTTCAAGTTCTAATATCACTGTACGATATTCTTCTGAATCCTTTTCAAAATAACGAACTACATCCGCTTCTTGTAAAGTTCCATTTTCTTTTCCTAAACTAATAAGTAAGTCTAATTTTTGATTGAAATTCATAATATAAAAATACCTCTACTTTCTTTTTTTATTAACTTTATTATTGTTACGAACAAATTTAAGTTTTTCATCTAATGTTTCAAGTACATCTTGTGTTGCTTCGATAGTTTTAACTTCATACTCACTTCTTGTTTGTACATATTTTACTTTTTGAAATTTATCAATACAATCATTTAACATTTTTTCTAATTTACTAGCATCAGTATTAACTAAATCGGTAACACAATTAACTACTTCATAGATAAAATTATCTTGAATTTCATTATAACAATAATTAAAGATACCTTCCGGTTCATTATCTAAACTACTATAAAAATACTGAATTGCTTGATATGTTCGTAAAACAAGTTTGCTTTCGATGTAAAGAGAAATATCCTCTAATTCATTTTTAAAGTAATCTAAATATTTTTTATTGTAAGCAATGAAACAAATAAACATTTTTTCATGT
>CAZSIA010000174.1:0-3386 GCA_964606905.1 uncultured Anaeroplasmataceae bacterium
TAGTAATGAAGATATTATTAAATTTATTGAGTTGAGTGAAGAAAAATTAGGGTATTCAATGGTTAAGATATACCTTGATAATTTCTTATATAGTGAAACTATTGATTTAACTTGTTTTTCTGATGTTGAAAATTTAGATTATTGTAACAAAGTACTTAAGTTAATTAAATATTTTTCTTTTGATGATTTTGGATTAGCTTATACTATTGCTGATTACTATTATAATGAAGGTATTAAAGAAGAAGCTTTAAAATATTATGAAATGATTTTTAAGAAAGGGTTTAATTTAAATACTAGTGGTTATTTTTATTCTTTAGAAAGATATTTAAAACTATTAAATCAAAATCCAAGTAAATTATTAAAAGAATTAATTGACTCAACTACAGTTAGTAAAGATTGCAGCATTGATTTTATTGATACATATTTATTATTAATAATTAATTTAGAAAAGTTTTCTGATGAATATCTTAAATATATTAATGAAGCTATTGAGGTAGCTTTAAAGGTTGTTAGACCATATCAAGAGGATAATAAAAGAAGAAACTACTTTTCTGATACAGATGAAGAACGAGATTTATGTGAGCTTATCGCACTTAAGATGGAATATTATGTGTATAAAAAAGATTATGTTAAATCTTATGAATTATATAATGAATTGACTGATGAAATAGGAAGGTCTGATTGTACTCGATATTATCACGCAAGAGATATGTTTTATAGGCAATTGTTAAAAGATATGAGTGTTGATTATCCTGAATTGAAGTTTTTTGATAATATTGGATATCGTAAATTTATGGTAGTAAATGATGTAGATAAACTATATGTTAATCAAAAAATTAGATTACAAAAAGAAAATGGTTTGACCTTTGAATTTAAAGTTATTAATATATATGATAGTAGAATTGTGATTGCCCCTATTTTACCTTTATTAGGTGAGGGTGGATATATATTTACAACTTTATCTACAGAAGATAATAAATTATATCTTGTTAATGAGTTAGATCATTAGTTGAGGGGAGTTATTTATGGAAATTACTAAATTGCAAGAAGAAGTTAGTAATAAATGGAAAAATACTTTATCGTATAAAGAATACAAAAAAAACAGCCGCATATTCAAAAGAAAAGTATGACGCATTAAGTTTGGAAATGGATGATATTTTAAAAGAGTTTGCGTTATGTTTGAAAGAAAATTTGGATGCTTGTTCTTTAAAGGTGCAAAATTTAGTTAAGAAATTACAAGAATTTATAACAGAAAATTTTTACAATTGTACCAATGAAATACTTTATGGTTTAAGCAAAATGTATATGGCTGACGAACGTTTTAAGAACAATATTAATAAACATTCACTTGGCCTAACAGCTTATATTTGCGAAGCAATTTTCATATATTGCAACGTTTAATATTTTTGGCTTAAATAAGCCATAATATTTATTATTTTATATGAAGAAAGTGGTGCTTTAAAAATGGAAATGACATATACTGTTTATAGAAAAAAATCAGTTTCGATAAAAAGTTTTTTATTGATGTTATTTACGGTTTTACTTTTTGGTTTTTTTGCTTTTGTTGATGTAAGAAATTTAGGTATGTTAAATGAAGAGGATGAATTAATAAAGTATTATATTTTAAAGGTTTTAAGTATTTTATTATTTCCAATTGTAACTTGGTGTATGATATATTATTTAAAAAATATCTTTGATAAAAATCCTATTTTAAATATAAATGAAAAGGGATTAACCGATAGAAGTAACGTTAATAATTTTTTAGGAACAATTAAGTGGTACGATATTGAACGAACTCACCTAGTTCCTTATATGAATGGATTATATTTTATTTGTATTCATTTAAAGAAACCTGAAAAATATTTTAAGAAAAAAGGGTTGTTTTCAAAGATGACTATAAAAAAGAAAAAAGGAGCTTACGGGCATCTTAATATTTCATCAATGTATTTTAAAAATGAAGTTTCACAAGTTTATGAATTGATTTGTTATTATATAGGCAAGAGCAATGAAGAGTATTTTGAATAAAGGGTGAACATAATGGAATTAAATGATGTATTACTTTCAAGAAGAAGTGTTAGAAAATTTAAAAAAGATAAAATTAGTGATGAGATTATAAATGAACTTTTAATTGCGGCTATGAGTGGTCCTAGTGCTTGTAATAAGAGACCTTGGGAATTTTATGTAGTTACAAATGAAGAAAAATTAAAGGAATTAAAAACTGCCTCTAGATTTTCTAAATTTGACGCTCCGCTAGCAATTGTTGTTTGTGGAAATTTAGGTAGAAGTTTACCATTACAATTTTCTTCGTATTGGATTCAAGATTGTAGTGCTGCAACAGAAAACATTTTATTAAGAGTAACTGATTTAGGGTTAGGAGCTGTTTGGTGTGGTGCTCATCCTCAAGTGCGTGTTGAGGAAAAAATAAGAGAAATTTTAGAGATTTCTAAAAAAGAAATACCATTAAATATTATCTTTATTGGTTATCCTGATGAGACCCATGAAGCTAGAAGTCAATTTGAAGAAAAAAGAGTTCATCATATTAAATAGTTAGGAGTTGTTATTCGTGAAATTATTTTTTGAAGCGGTGTTTAAATTTTTACTTGGTGTAGTTTTGGTGGGAGTGTTGATTTTTTTACCTGCGGGGGACTTTAAAGTTTTTTAATGGTTGGTTACTAATGAGTATATTATTTATGCCAATGTTTATTGCTGGTATAGTAATGTTTATAAAAAAACCATCACTTCTTAGAAGTAGATTAGATGGTAAAGAAAAAGAGAAAAAGCAAGACGTAATTGTTAAACTCAGTGGATTAATGTTTATTGTAGGTTTTGTAGTTGCTGGATTAGATTATCGTTTTAAATGGTTAGAACTTCCATTTTATGTTTCTATTATTGCTGTTGTATTGTTTTTAATTGCTTATGTTTTATATTTGGTAGTTTTAAAACAAAATACATTTTTATCAAGAACAATTGAAGTAACTGAGACACAACATGTAATAGATACAGGTCTTTATGGTGTTGTTAGACATCCAATGTATATGGCAACAATTCTTTTATTTTTGTCAATGCCTTTGGTGTTAGGGTCATTGTTTTCTTTTTTAATATTTTTACTTTACCCAATATTAATTATTTTTAGACTTAAAGACGAAGAAGAAGTTTTAAGTCGTGATTTACCTGGTTATACTGGCTACATGAAGAAAGTTAAATATCGAATCATTCCATTTATTTGGTAGTTGTATTAAATCATCTAACGTTACTAAGGCGTTAGATTTTTAATTTCTATTTACTTTTTGGTTAAATTGGTATAATATATTTAGTGGAAAATAATTACAATTATTTTAAATAATAAAAATTTAAATTAAAGGAGAAAAATATATGAAACTATCACC
>CAZSIA010000175.1:0-3359 GCA_964606905.1 uncultured Anaeroplasmataceae bacterium
TTATTTATAATTGTTAATTTTGTTACTATTATATTTGTTTTCCTATTATCTTATAATAAATTTAGGACTACCTCTGATGAAAAAGTATTTATTTTAATGAGTGATAATATATATTTGCCTACATCAATGAATGATGACTTATCTGATATTTGTTTATCACACGGAATGAAGGAATTTCAGGCATTAGGTTATGATTATCAAGACCTCTACTTTGGTCAAACAATGTCTACTAAAGGATATTATGGTACAGAAATATATATTTTTAGTGCTGATGTAATCGAGGAGTATCAAACGAAATATGTATTTTTAGAATTATCTGATAACTATTTATCTTTAACTGATGAGCGTTGGTATTATAATGATGATTTAATTGGCTTAAAAATAAGTGAAGAGTATTATGTTTTAGTGAATATAAAAACTGAAAAAGATGAAGCATTAATTTATGACTTGGTAGAATACTTAGTCTTAAATGGAGGGGTTTTAGATGAAGAAAAAAGGGATAATTAACAGTTTATTATATGGAAATGGAAATGATGATTTTACTTCTTTAATGTTACCTAAAACTCGAAAAAAACAATTTTTTTATATACTAAAAAACAATTGGTTAAAATTATTTTATTTAAATTTGATTCTTTTTACATTCTTTTTACCATTTATTATTTATTATGCTGTAAGCACAATATATATATATCAAACTACAAGTTCTTTAAATAATGAAGAATATATATTACAATTATTTTCAATGACTGTTTTTCAATATGTACCACTCGTCTTTTTTTTAATCATAGGTTTTATGGGAACTAGTGGAGTTAATTTTATAATTAGAAAAATGATGTTTGATGAAGTTGTTGATATAAAAAGTGATTTTAAAAAAGGATTCAAATATTCTTATAAACAATTTGCTTTTATTGGTTTGTTTTTAGGGATTGTTATGTTTGTAAAAAGGTATTCAACACCATATATTATGTATTCTGACGTTTCACCGTTTTTACAAATTATGTTACTTGTTATGATAGAAATTGTATACGTTTTATTAATAATTTGTGTTATGTATATGGCAAATTTAGCTACTTTATATGTTATGAACAATTTTATGTTAATAAAAAGCGGACTAATTTTAGCTATTAAAGAATTATTTAGAAATGTAGCGATTTTTATTATTACTTTTATTCCTTTATTTATATGGATTGATTTTTCTTATGTTGCATTAATGATGATTACACCTTTGTTATTAATAATATTTGGTTTCTCTTATCTCTTATTATCATTTGGTCTTTTATCAATGTATAGTTTTGATAAATATGTAAATGAGAAAAATTATCCAGATTTTTATAGAAAAGGGTTGAGTAAAAATGGCTAATATAATTTTTAAAAATGTCACATTATCCTACGATGGTTATTCATATGGATTGATTGATTTTGATTGTGAAATAAGTAGCGGAGAATTTGTTGGTGTCATTGGTGCTTCTGGGGCTGGAAAATCTACTTTTTTAAAGTTGATTGCTGGTATTTTAAAGCCTCAATGTGGCGAAATGTATATCGATGATGAATTAATTAATGATGTTCCCGCTAAGAAAAGAAATGTGGCTATGTTGTTTCAAGAATTGGCATTATACCCAAATTATAATGTTTTTGAAAATGTCGCAGCCTATTTAAGATTTAATAAGATAGAAAGTGAAATTGTTTTTGAAACTGTCTATAATGCTTTAAAATTATTCGGAATAGAAGATTTAGCTAACAGAAGAATAAAAGAGTTGTCAGGTGGTCAATTACAAAGAGTTGCTTTGGCAAAAGTTTTCGTTAGAAAACCTAAAGTACTATTACTTGATGAACCATTAAGTAATGTAGATGAAGCAAGTAGAAAAAACTATAGACAAAATATTAAGGATTTAAAGAAATTGTTACCCGATACAACATTCGTTTATGTTTCTCATAATGTTAGTGAATTGATGATTTTAACAGATAGAATATTAGTTATTGATGGTGGAAGAAATGTTGCTTTTGCTAAAACTTTTGATATAGTTAACTATCCTCCTACTTTGCATTTAGCACAAATGTTTTTAAATGATAATGTTTTATTTATTAAAGATAACTGGCAATTTGATGAATTTTATAGACTTTCTTTAAATAATAATTATGATGGTGATGTAATCAAATACAATAAAAAGAATTTATTATATAATAATAATTTATTAGTTGGTGGAGTTGCCAGAAGTATATGTGTAGAAGGAAAATTAATCGATAAAGTAATAGAATTCAATAAATATCGAATAAACTTACCTTTTAACATGAAGCAAAGATTATTAAAAGATAACGGTAAAATTATTATTAAATTTCAATTAGATAAAATTCATTATGAAAAATTTGATAATGATTTTAAAATTGAAATAAATGTTGTTGATAAAGACAAAAATTATCTGTTAATTACCTTTTTTGAAAAGTATTTTATAATCGATTATAATGAAGAATTGATAAATAATACACTTTATTACAATGTTAATGATTTGTTAATCAATTCGAGAAATGGTGAAAAAATTTTAGCTAATTATAATATTTATCCAAATGAGATAATTGTAGACTCAAAAAATAAAAAATATGTGAAAATTTCCAATAGTAAAGTGTTTTTTACACATTTTGGAACAGCTGTATTAGAAAAAGAAGGGCTTAAAATTACTGAAAAAAAAGTAATTGATTCTATAAAAATTTCATCGATAATAAGTGAAGAACTCATTAGTAGTGAAAAAAAATTAATTTATGCAGATATATCTGGATTTAATAAATATGTAACATTTTATTTACCAACCTCGATACAAATCAAATATAATATTCCTCTTTATTTGAAAATAAATAAAGATTTATTCAAATTGTTGAAATAATTAAACACAGGATGGAAGTTAGTGAAATTAAACTAAAAGCTCCATCTTTTTTTCATTTAATAATTATTTTCATACATTATTAATTAATATATCTAATTTTTTTCTATTTTTGTTGATTTTTTTTATTTTTTTAATATAATATGAATATATGAACAATCGCTCATATAAGGAGGAAGGTTAATGGAAAAGCATATTCATAATATTAATAATGAAAAAATAAAAGAAGTGGAATTACTAGATAGTCAAACGATATATGATATGTCGTTATTGTTTAAAATGTTTTCTGATCCTACTAGAATTAAGATAATGTATGCACTTCATGAAAAAAGTTTAAACGTATGTGAAATTTCATATTTATTAAATATGACACATTCAGCAATTTCACATCAATTAGCTACTTTAAAAATGGCTAATTTAGTAAAAGGTAATAAAGTCGGTAAAGAAGTTTATTATTCATTAATAGATGATCATGTAACTATGATC
>CAZSIA010000176.1:0-3305 GCA_964606905.1 uncultured Anaeroplasmataceae bacterium
ATATCTTCATAATGCCCTCCTTACTCTACTGTAGCTTTACTAGTAATAACAACATTACTGATTGTCGCTCCAGTTTTTCCTGCTCTAATACCCCATCCTGTTCCAGTTAGTGGTTCAGATACAGATACGCCTAAAACATTCACACCATCTAAATAACAAATAATTTTATTTACACGGTATAATACAGTCAAATTATATGTCTTTGAAGGACTATAATCAGCAATTGTTGCTTCACCAAAATTAGTCCATCCACCATCAAAAGCACGGCCTATATAAACTGTTCCACCTTGACTGATAAAAACAAAATAATATTCAATGCCTTCGCCTTCCCAAAAATATGATTTACTTGATGATAAACCAAAAACAACTCCAGTATCACCACCATTATTCATAATATCAGCACTAATTGTACCATAAGGGAATGGTGTGGAATTATCATTATTTACATATAAAACGCTTGAAGTTGAAGCAGTGTAAGTACCTTCTTCAAAACTAAAAACACCAGAAGCAGAACTTAATTTTGCATTAGTATAATCGTATTGCTTAGAAAAATCATATTCATCACCCATACTAATGAAAGGATCATCATCTAACACTTCAGGTACAAAAGGTTTGAGTTCCACACCCGTATTATCATTAACATGAATATCAGGTGTTAAAATTTCTGCATTATCACCTTGTTTTATTACTTCAGGATGTAAAACATCATAAATTTCATCGCCATCAGCTTGTTTTTTTGGATTGACACTTAAAACAGCTAAGACAATAGTTGTTGTACATAACAAAGCAACAAGAAATAATGAAAAAATTACTCTAAAAATCTTTTCCATAATATTTTTTCCTCCTTAAATATTTTTATAATACAATATAATTTTATTATATTTTAAGTATTAACACAATATTGTAGCTAACCATTTTTTTGGTTATGATAAGGCGAGTCAACCATTTTTTTGGTTGACAGGTAAGAAAATATTCGTTATTATATAGTAAAGTAGGTGACATTAAATGGAAAAATATCGAGAACTAAGTATAATTCCACAACTAAATTTAGATAACGAAGAACAATTTAATGATATGATAACTTTATGCAATGCATTAGGAAATAATAAACGTCTAATGATTTTAAAAGAAATCAATAATCCACCATATGCATTTTCCGTAAGTTATTTAACTGAAAAATTAAAAATGCCAACATCAACACTAATGCACCATTTACAAATACTAACAGAAGCATGTTTGATTAATTATAGATATCACAACACAAGTAATGGTGCGATAAGAATTTATACTAGAAACCTAAGAGGAGCAAATCTTCAATTTTATTTACCCAATGAAGAGAAAAAGAATCAACCTTTAAAATGTGAAATACAAAGTCTTGGAGTAGGCAATTATGCAAATTATGAGGGAGAGTCATTTTCATTTGCGACAAAAACTAAGTTATACGACATGTTAGGTGATAAATGTTTTTCGCCGTATCGATTTGAAGCAGAACTGATTTATTCAACATCAGGTATAATAGAATATTATTTTGACAATATGATTACTAAAACAAACAAAGTCGAAAAAATGGTTTTATTTATTGAAATATGTTCAGAAGCACCATATTATGACAACAATTATAAATCTGAAATTACATTTTGGATTAATGGAAAAGAAATTGGCACATACATTTCTCAGGGAGATTACGGAGATAGACGCGGAAAACTAAATCCTAAGTGGTGGAGCGATCACAATACACAATATGGCAAAATAGTAACCATATCAATAGATGATTGTGTATATATAGATGGAGTTTTAATTAATAATAAAATAAAGATTGACGATTTAAATCTTGAAAAAGAAAACAAAATATCGATAAAATTTGGAAATAAAAAGACTGCGACATACCCAGGAGGTTTTAATATATTTGGTAAAAACTTTGGTGATTATTCGCAAGACATAATTTTAAAACTTTATTACAAATAAATTCCAGTAATTTTTTTCATATTGAATTTTTATAATGCATAAAATGAAATATGAAAATATCAATTATAAAAAATCTTTCAATTCTTCTTAGTTTTGGACTAGTTATTAAATTATTAGGACTCTTTAATAAAATAATCTTATCTAGAGCACTTACTATAGAAGGTTTAGCATATTACACTAAACTTTTACCAATAGCAACACTCTTTATGACTATTGCTTCTTTTTCATTGGGTCCAGTAATAACTCAAATCGTATCTAAAAATATCTCGAAAGTTCCATATAGCAATCGCGATCTAATAAAAAAAGGTTTTATAACTGCAACAACAACAGCAAGTATTGTTTCAATATTTCATTTGGTCTTTAATTATGTTATTTGTCACTATTTATTAAGAATGGACATATTAGTAAAACCATTTTTATATTTCATTCCACTTTACTATCTACAAAGTTATACTGCAATTTTTAAAGGGTATTTTCATGGACATGCAAAAATGGAAACATACGCAATAGGGCAATTACTAGAACAAATAATAAGAATAATTTTAGTATACATTTTAATTATTCCGCAAATCAAGATAAGTATAATAAATGGCGTAGTTGCGGCAATTTTAACTCTATCGATTGGTGAGGTATTTCAAAATATTTATATGTTCATTTCCCTTCTATTTTTTACAAAAATCAAGGGAAAAACTACTATAAAAACTAACTATAATGACATAATAAAACCAGCTGTAAATCTTACTTTAAATAAACTTCTTTCTTCAGTTGGGATGTTTTTAGAACCAATTATCTATACATATGCATTTTTACAAACTGGTCTTTCAAGTGCAATTTCAGATGAATTTTATGCAATAATACATGGTTACGCACTTCCTCTTATCCTAACAACTAACTTTATTAGCATCGCAATAGAAGGTGCAATTCTACCATCACTAACAATAAACTACAACAAGAAAAACCAAGAAAAAATTAATGAAATAGTAAACAAATCACTACTTCTATGCTTCATAACAGGTGCGATAATTTCATTTGTTTTCTTCAACTTTTCTAACCAATTAATGCAACTATTTTACAAAACAGAAAAAGGTGCACTATATTTAAAGATAATGGCAATTCCATCTTTTATTGCTTATTTTGAAGGAGTTTTTGTTTCATTATTAATCGCCACTGATAACGAAAAAAAACTAGTAACAAACACAATCATAACGACCATCGTTCATCTTTTATTGGTTTATATTTTAGTTTCAACTCCATATCTAAATGCGATGGGATTAGTAATAAGTTTTTCAATTACAATGTGTCTTTCAACAATAGTTTTATTTATATTAATAAAAAAGAAT
>CAZSIA010000177.1:0-3268 GCA_964606905.1 uncultured Anaeroplasmataceae bacterium
AGCAGTCTACAAAAAATGTTTTTCTTATGGTATAATATCCCATGTAAAATACTTGTAGTCCAACAATATTTTACCATAAAGACGGCTCCGGGTTCGATTCCCCGAGCGTTTTTTGCTTTTTAAACAAAAAAAGGACTGTAAAGGTCCAAATTTTGATAATTTTCAAAACCTAGGTTTTTTTACAGCCCCCTTTTTTTGATTGAGTCATATTCAAAATTATTTTTTTTGTTTTTTGATTTCGTTAAGAAGATATAAATAGTTAGTTCCTCTATTTAATGAATTAGTTCCATCAAGAATATATGCCCAACTTTCATCATAGTTAGATGGTACAGAAAATTGCGAAGTTTCAATTATTTTATAAAATTGTTCTGCATTACCAGCATACTTCAACTCAAAATCATCAGATAATTTTATCTTCTCGTTTACAGTACATACTGGCTTATTGTACAAGTCATGTTCTAAATTTCTAGAGAAAAATAAAACTTTATAGTTCACATCACTTATTTGCTTAATATTTGCTAAATTCGTTATTATTTCTCTTTTAGTATCATTTATCTTCTTTGACTTTTCAATATCTTCAGTATATATCAAACCATCTTTTATGTAATAACCTGAATCACACTGAACATAAATATCATTTTGGCTCAATGCACCATCTGTATCAATAATATGATATACACCAAAAAAATCAGTTGTTAACAAATTATAGTTATCTTTATAAAACTTAATAATACTTTGAATTTCAGAAATACATCCTTCAAGTGTCGCATCATCTTTCAAACTTATATCACCATCAGTAATTCGAGTCATTATATTAATATTCTTTTTTGAAATGAAATTTTAGTTGGCTTATATAAAGTCGTTTGATCAGAAAGTCCTTCACAAATTATTAACAAAAATTTTCTACTCATGTTTAATAAGCTCACCAGCCTTTACAAAAGCACGATATATATCGTAAATATCGATTTGCTCCGCAAACTTATTGTTATCATCTAAAAATAATCTTTTAATATATTGGCTTCGTAAGTTTCCTGTATCACTAATTCTTGGATAACTAATATATCTATCATTTTCATCAATTGACGAAAAAATAATAGATTCTTTTATTACTTCTAATGCACGAAGATTATGTGACGTAAACAATAATTGCCCCTTAGCATTTTGCTTAAATGATATTAATATTTCTCCTAATAAAAACTCAAATATTCCAGAATCAAATTCATCTACAATTAATATAGAATATTTATTATTAAAAACATCTACCATGGCTGAAATTAATGATATTATTTTTTTTATACCATCCGACTCTAATCTTAACGGAATTTGAACATCATTTCTAATTGAAACAACTTCACATTTAAACCCTTCAGAACCATCATCAAGTATTGTATTTCCTAAATCAACTACTTTAACTCTCATATTAGGAATTATTTTATTGATAACTATATCTATCTCCTGAAAATATTCATAAATTACATTCTTTAAACTTATTTGCAACTTGCTTTCTCCAAATATATTAAATCTTCCAACAAAAGTATTAATTAAGTTTTCAGTTTCATTTTTATAGAAAAATGGAATTGCATCATTAGCTGCAATTTGGCTTATAGATTTATTATTATAAACATGCATATTATGAATCGCAAATATCTTCATATTTCGAACAGCAACGGCAATAGATTTGTATTCATCATTTCTTAATAAAATATTTATCAACTCATCAGAAAAAATAAATGTAGCATCTTTTGAATTAGAAATTCCTCTTAATAAAACTAACTCATTAGGAATATTTTTGTCAATTTTTTTCATAGAAGATAAAAAAGCAAGAGGTGAGATAAAAGATGATAAATCTTTAGAAAAATCTACTTCTATTAATTTTGATTCCTTACTCCATTTTTGATTTTCAGAATCATATTGTTTATAAGTTAACTTTTCATTAATAATTACTGCTTTTTTTTCTTCATTATTTTTAATAAATCTAATTTCGTAAAAAAATATTCTTTTTTCAACTCCATCATGGAAAAACGACATCTCAATTGATGCAGTTTGCTCATCACTAGTAATAATATCATAAAATTCAAAAGTATTAAACTTGTTAGTAAATACGTTTTTATTAGTGTTTTGACTAATAATAACTTTTTTTAAAACATCTATCGCATTTACCATTGACGTTTTTGAACTACCATTAGGCCCGTATATACCAATAACATCTGAACTACCAAGTCCAAAATCAGCTTCTTCAATCTTCTTTTTTGAATCAAACTCAATAATACCATTTTTGGCATTTTTTATATTTTTGATTTGAACGCCCAATATTCTTATACCTAAATTCATATCATTGCACCTCACTAGATTTGTAGTATTTATATTTTACCACCTCCAATCATTTTTTCAAGATAAAAATCATTTTTGTAGTTTTTTAGTACAAAAAAGGAAAATATTTTTGCTTTTCAACGTTATTTTATTCACTTTTTATTATTTATATTCATAATTTCTAAAAAATAAATATTTATTTAAATCATTTAATTTTCATTAATAATTTTAAAATGAATCAACGCTGCTTCTATAGCTCTTGTCATTTCTTTTGTTGGATGCTTAACAGGTTGTTTAGTCTCTTCTTTTCTTCTATTTGATTGCATACCAACACCGTACTTTCTTTTTATTTCAGCTATATAACTTGAATGAGCAATTAATCCAAATTCATCTTTAATGTATTCTTAAATTTGCTTATATGTCGCTGTTTTTCGATTCCTAAGCCAGCTAGTAAATTTTTCACATTTCTTTCTAGACTTTGTTCCTTAGTCAAATGACCTTTGTCAGCGGTTTTTGGAATAGTTAATGGAATATTATCAAATCCATAGAATCTAGCAATATCTTAAATTAAATCTTGATAATTATCTTCGTAATCAATACGTCTTGAAGGAACATTAACAGTATATAATCCATCAACATAAGAATATTCGAAGTTCATTCTTCTTAAGATATCATTAACTTCTAAAATGTGGTTTTTCTAATGTATCTATTGCACAAGAATACTCATTAAATAGTAATTTATTTTTGGATGCACTTCCATTATATGCCAGCAAGATGGTTTGTACTTAGACGAAAATTTTGAAAAATTCACATAAGAAAAAGATGTCAACTTTTTTAATAAACTATTGATTTTTCATATTTCTTAATTATAGGTGGTCTTTTTATAAATTTCATATTTAAAAGAAAAGTCCCATATTAACCATTATGAATTAGGTCAAAATGAGACTTAATAATTATT
>CAZSIA010000178.1:0-3251 GCA_964606905.1 uncultured Anaeroplasmataceae bacterium
CTATTAAGGTGCTTAATTTTACAAACTCAATGCCAACCTTTTTGAATAAGACCCCAAACTCTGGTTATATCACAAAAACTAAAAAATTTCATCACTTATGGAAATATTAATCTTATAACTTATTCTACATAACAAATAAGAAAAAGGGGCTGTTAAGAAACTAAATTAGTTTCTAGCAGCTCTTTTCTTATGTTTATATGTATCACGGAGAGATTCGTTCTTTCCTTTTTTTCTTTTCTTTAATATTTTCTCATAATTAACTAGAGGTATTGTTTCAGGTTTTAAATCGTCAGGAGCTTTCCAGTAATCCATCTTGGCTTTTCCTTCAATTAGTAAGAAAAGTTTTCGTATATTATATCCTAAGCAAGTTAACATTAATTCTAAAGTTACATTTTCAAGTCCTCTTCGTCTAGCTCTTTCATAATCCATATCCTGTTTAATTACCCCAAAAGCACCTTCTACTTGAGAAGAACGATTTACTCTCATCTCGATGCCTTTTGGTGACAGTAAATTTTCTGTAACTTTTTTTCTTATTTTAAAATAATCATAACTCACATCAAAAACCCTATACTTTCTCATTTCTTTAAGATTTCCTTGACAAAACTTTTTGAATCTACAATATGGACAAGATTCAATAACGTAAAGATATTTTCCTTTATGTGCATATCTGTCTTCATATACTCGTGTTTTAAGCGCACTCTTATTATTTAAACAAATTAATTCTCCATTTTCATTAAAGTGATACAAGTCATATGTTTCCCCAGAAACCACTCTTGACCAATCGGCAAACTTAATGTAATTTTCTATATTTTTTTCTGTTATATATTGATAATTTTTTAAAGAACCATATCCAGCATCAGCGCATAATCTTTTAGGATAGTAGCCGTATAACTCATAAAATTTATCTAGAGCAGGAATAAGCGTATATTGATCAGTCCGATCCTGAGATACATAAAAACTCAAAATAATGCCTTTGGAGACTATAATTTGAAGGTTATAAGCAGCATGAGTATTACTTCCGAGACCCGAATAATAGTCTGCCTTAAGACACATAGCAGTAGCATCGTGATCAGTTTTGTAATATGAATTCCTATTTGGACCACAAATTTCCTCCTTTTCTTCATAATCTAAAAGTTTAATAAGATATGAAGATAACAGAAGATAATCAGAAACAATTTTTGGATTTCTATGACCTCTACCAGTCTGGATATCATCGATATCTATATTTTGTTTTCTTAGCATTTCTAACATTTGACTGACATACATAGCAACTTCTTTAGAGACAAAAGTTTTCTTGTTTTCTGACAATTGAAAATATTGAATAAGTAAATCCCTTATCTTGTCAAATAATTTAATTTTGAAAGTTGTAGGTTTATAAACAAATTTGTATTTATTGGCATTAGCCTCAATTTTAGTACCATCAATAAAGCAGTCATCAGTAGGTATTTGATACTTATTTAATATGGCAGAAGTTATTTTAGCAAAGATAATTTCAAAATGCTTAACAACTACGTTGTTAAGAAACTTAGAAATAGTAACATATGATGGAGTCTCTTGGTTATTAATATATAAAAACCTTAAATCAAATTTTAAACTCTCCTCTATCTTTCTTAAACTTCCTGAATGTTTCGAGAAAGCATATATGATAGAAGCAAATAATCTATAAGGATTATAAGATTTTCTGCCACCCAAACTCTTATCTTTTTGAGTTTCTTTGTGAATGATTTCTCCAACTCCAGAATCCTCTAGTAACCTTAAAAATTCATCTATTTTTTCTCTTTCCCCACTAGGAAGTTCAGCGGTAGGAAATAATCTATCTTGAAATACTGTGAAATAAGCCATAAAAACACTCCAATCTACAAACAAATTGTAGCAAAAGTGTTAAAAAGGTGCAAAAAAAGCTGTCAGAAACTAATTTAGTTTCTTAACAGCCCCTCATTTTTTGTCTAAGTCCAATTTTAATTTATTTATTAATTATTAATTTAATAATTTTATTGATTTGATAATTTGAATAATTACCTACATACACATATTTAGGATTACCATATTTTAAGTTGATCTTTAAATATTTATTAAACCAGTGTTTATAATAAACTTTTGTTTGTTTTTCTTCTTCAGTAAGTTTAACTATTTCAATATCTTTTATTTCTGAAATAAATACATTTTGATTCCACTTTACATCAATGTTATTTGCTACTTTTTTCCAACTTGTAGTAAAAGGAAAATAATGAAAATATATACTATTTTTATTATTAATTGATATATATCTTATCATTAGACTGCATCCAATTGGAAGCATGATTCCTACTGCGAACAAGATCACAAGATACCAATATTTAAGTGTCCATTCTAAATCATGTAGTTTACCAAAAACAAAAATTAAAATTGAGCATATCATTAATGGACCACAAATTACAGACAATAACAACACATCATAAAATGCAATTATTTTTTTTCTCATAATTTATCCTCCTATTTTGCGATACTATCAATTAACTCATCCAACCAATTACTTACAAAGATATCAACAAATACGCACACAACTCCACCTACAACAAATCCCACTACAGTACCAACACCTGGACAAATAGCAGAACCTAACGCAGTTGCTCCATACAAAATACCTTTGTTTAAATAGATTAGACCTACACCTTTAGCTGCTGTTAATGTAGCTCCTAATACTACACCACCAGGACTTACACCTCTTTGGATGCTATCATAGATATCTAAACCAACACCTAATACCATACCAAACACATCTGATTTTCCCAACCCCCAACTAAATTGATTAAATGCAAGAACTCCATCTTTCATTGAAGCTCCAAGCATAGTCATATCATCAGAAAATGCATGTAAATTTTTACTAAAATAACTTATATTATTGTAAATTGTTGATGCAGAAGAATATAATCCATGAAGTGTTGAACCTGCGTCTAATTTGTTGGCAATCCATCCTAAATTTATTCCACCTTTGGATGTAGAACTAGAATTTCCATTTCCAGTAAACAAACTACCAGTACCGATAGAATTTACTAATCCACCACCAACACTAGCACTACCAAAAGCACTTGAATTACTATATGAGAAGCTGATTGGATTGTTGTTTGCATAAGCATATAAGTTTAACCCATTGATAGAATGCGGATTTAATTCACTTACATCGGATACTTGTAGAAAACGTCCGAATTCTGGTGAGTAATATCTTGTTGTTAACCAGTATAACTCTACTTCTGTATCATAACAATATCCTT
>CAZSIA010000179.1:0-3240 GCA_964606905.1 uncultured Anaeroplasmataceae bacterium
CTAATTGAATGTCAGATTTAATTTCAATTGTGATGGTATTATCGGTAACTGTTATCTTTTCTCCGTTAATAGTAACAGAATCAACCGTATATTTTTTGTTTGGTTCAAAATTAATAGTTAATTTAGTTCCGTAAGCATATTCGTCGTTTATTGATGGTGTATAATTTCCGCATTGTTCATTATTAATAACTTTAACAGAATACATTATTGGAGTAGATTCAAATACAGCGTTAAAAATCATATCTCCAGTAACAATATCATCTTCCTTATCCCAACCAATAAAAGTAAATGTTTCTTTTTCTGTTGCATCTTTTGTTGGAATAGAACTTGGTTTTTCAATTGTTTCACCATATAGGTATTCTTTTGTTGAGATTTCCTCGTCACCATTTTTAAACGTTACGTTATATTGTTGTCGATAATAATATATTTTTATAGTGATACTTTCAGATAACACTTTTTGGGTAACTGGTGAATGGAAAAATCCAGTTAATTCAATAGCTTCTGCATTTGTTAATTCATTTATAGCACCAGATAAAATTTCAGTTTTTACTAATTCAAAACGACCTGGAGTTAGTTTTTCTTGATAATGTTCAACAGTATAAGTAATAGGAATAGCTTCCCATTTGGCGTATAAAGTAATGTCGCTATTTATTTCATCAGTATAGAAATCATATGGTACAGTTAAATTTTCATCTTTATACCAACCGCCAAAGATTAAATTTTCTTCACTTAGTGTGATGTTTTTAGCGAATAAACCATTTAGTATTTGTTCCTTTTGATTTTCGCCACCGTGACCATTTGTATCATAGGTTACAGTAGAATAAGTTTCGCTTCCGGTTGCTATTTTTAAGAATTCCGCTTCATATACAGTATCTTCAGTGCAAATTCCATTGAATCCAATCCATTTTTTAAAATAATATGTGTAATTTTCATCTTTATATGTTTCAACACTTGGAGTTGTTATTTCATCATTAAGTCTTGCAGTTGTATTTTTAATAATTTCTCCATTTACTTTAAATGATACATCACATGTTTTGTGTACACCCATATATGATTCTTCAATCCATTTTTTTGATTGACCATCTCTACCTTTGAAAATAACTCCATTTTCATATATTTCGCAAATATAATATTGGACATTTGAGTAACTAGGCATATCCTTAATTTCGTAGTCTATATTAGCTCCATAAGGAGAATAATCAACGTAATTATTATATTCTAAAGATGGCATATTAATATAATTAGGAACTTTTGCACCACCAAATTCAACTCCTTGGAAGCGATGGTTAATACCTAACGGTCTATGAGTATGACCAGTACAACAAATTGTCGTTTCGTGTTTAGCTAAGATTTCGTGGAAGGCAAATAAATTTGAAGATTTTGTACCATCATCTTCTAATAAATAAATAGAATTATTTGCTAAATCAATTGGTTGATGTACTAAAACAAAGATTGGATTATTTCCAGCTTCTTGTTCAAGCATTGTTAAAGTTTCATCAAGCCATTTTAGATTATCATTAGTTAGGTAACAAGCGTCCCATTGTGATTCGCAAGTGTTTAAAAAGACATAATGATAACCACCTATAGTTGTATAATAATTTAAATCAGGACTTTCTTGATTGCTAGAATATGAACCGTGAATATAAGTGCTATTTTTCCAATCAGAGTAAATTTCTCTTTCTTGATATACCTTTGCAGCCTTTAAGAAATCTTCTTGTCTTTGTGCACTAGTGTGTGAAATTGTTGAATCTCCACGAACGTCATGATTTCCTAATATACCATAAAAAGGTACAGCAGTTCCGTCACTATTTTTAACTGGATTAGTGTCAACCCAATCATAATAATTAGTAAGGGAAATATTATCTCTATCCATTCCAGTTTCAGATAAGTCGCCAAGATTAATTACTGCATCTAGGTCTAACCCAAGACTTTCGATATCTTCAATAGCTCTATAAATAAATTGATCTCCGTAGTTAGTAGGATTTTCAATTCCATCACGTATATGAGTATCAGAAATAAAAGCAACTCTTGAAATTAACTTTGAGTTAGAAATTAAATTATAATCAGTTTCCTTTTTTTCATCATCACTATATCTGTGTGCTACTTCAGTAGTAAATTCACCAGTTTGATAATATGTTGACACATTTTCTTCCCCCATAAATGCATTATAAAATTCGGCTTTTTTAAATTTAATACCATTTGCATGTCTTGTAAAACGATTAATGTTATGTCCTCCACTTGTAGAGCCAGCTTCTGAACCTAATGAAAATGTTGTCCAATTTGAAGAAAATGTTACACTTTTTGTTGAACTTGAAACGAAAGAATCAGTGTTACCATTTAGGTAAATATATGTTTCACCAGTTGATTTGCGAGTGAAAATGACATTATATTCAACTCCCGCTTCTAGAATACCAATAGTTTTTGAATTTGAAGAGTATCCAGCAGTACTATCATCTTTAGTAGAAAACTTTAATTCGTTACTATTTTTAGGGAAAAAGATCGAATAATTATCTGAATTGCTACTAAATCTTAATTGGAAAACAACACCTTCTTGACTTGTCCAACCGATTGAATCGTAAGAAAAAGTAAACGATAATGTAAAATCTTTAGCACTGTATTTATAAGTTGGATCATTATTGAAAGTAGCAGCGTATAAAGAACCGTTTGTGCCAATTAGCGCACCTTCGTTATAAGTAACATCACCAGAAGTTTTTAAACTGTATGTGTTATTTCCATCCTCAGTTGCTGTATCATATCCTAAATTATTTTCGTTATTAAATAACCACTGAGCTTTAGGATTTAAGATTTCAGTAGTGTAGTATATATCATCGTTATTTTCACTTGCGTTGACAAATGTAATTTTATTGCTTAAGTAAAAACAACAAAGAAATGTAATGCAAAAAAGTAATAATTTTTTTAATAGATTTATTGTTCTCATATTAACCTCCTGTTTTATAATTATTTTTTATATACTTACAATTATATTTATAATATAATTTTAACTTTAATACAACTTGATAGAAAATTAAAACATTCTAAAAAAATTAAAAAAACAGAAAAAGATTGAAAAAGTGCTATTATTTTTGATTCATAAAAACTTTTAGTGGTGTATTACCTTTTTGATAATCTAAAGCCGCACACTCATTTATTTATATGTGAGTAAGGCTTAAAATAATAAAAATAACCTATGTACATTTTTTTGTACATATATAATGTTAAAATATAGCTAAAGATGATATA
>CAZSIA010000180.1:0-701 GCA_964606905.1 uncultured Anaeroplasmataceae bacterium
CTTGATGCACCTGTAATTAATGTTCTTTTCATATTGATTTCCTCTCTTTTCTTTGATTATAAAATATTTTCTTAAAAAAATAAACACTCATAGTGTTTTTTAATTTAGCTTATGGTATAATTAATAAGAATGGGAGTGATTTATTTATGACATTGCCTAATAAATTAACAATGTTTAGAATTGTTTTAATACCACTAATGGTAGTTATTGCCTATATTCCTTTTTTTAATGAAAATTATATTGGGGATATATCGTTTGCAAATTTTATAAATGTAATTATTTTTACAGTAGCGTCTTTAACCGATTTTTTAGATGGATATATTGCTAGGAAACATAATTTAGTTACAACATTTGGAAAATTCGCTGATCCTTTAGCTGATAAATTATTAGTTATTTCTGCAATGGTTATTCTTTGTACTCAAATTCAACAATATGCACCAGAGTATACTTGGTTTATTCCTGGGTGGGTAATTATTGTTATTTTATGTAGGGAATTTATTGTATCTGGTATTAGATTAGTTGCTGTAGAGCGCGGTAATGTAATTCCTGCAGGATTTTTAGGTAAATTAAAAACAGCTACTACAATGGTTGCAATAATTTTCTTATTTTTATATCAAAATAAAATTGCTGAGCTTCCTATTTTTGGTTATACAGGGGCTGTAATGATGTATTTAGCTTTGATCTTTACTGTTTTATCAGGG
>CAZSIA010000180.1:711-3225 GCA_964606905.1 uncultured Anaeroplasmataceae bacterium
GATTGAATATTTTTGGAAAAATCGTAAAGTTATTTTAGAAAGTATTTAAATTTTTGTAAGTATATAAGTAGGAGGTATATTTATGAACACAAATCGTGAACAATCATTAAAAGAAGCATTAAAGAATATTGAAAAACAATATGGAAAGGGAGCCGTGATGGTTTTAGGTAATGAGCCAGTTAGCCAATTAGATGTTATTCCATCAGGTTCCTTAATTTTGGATAAGGCGTTAGGAGTTGGCGGATATCCAAAGGGTAGAATCATTGAAATTTATGGACCAGAATCTAGTGGTAAGACAACATTTGCCCTACATGCAATTGCTGAAGCTCAAAAACTAGGTGGATATGCAGCATTTATTGATGCTGAACATGCGTTAGATCCTAAATACGCTAGAAGTTTAGGAGTTAATATTGAAGAGTTAGTTTTATCACAACCAGACAGTGGTGAACAAGCATTAGAAATCGCTGAGGCTTTAATTAAGAGTGGTGCAATTGATATTATTGTTATTGACTCTGTTGCCGCTTTAGTTCCTGAGGCTGAAATTAACGGGGAAATGGGAGATTCTCATGTAGGTTTACAAGCTCGTTTAATGAGTCAAGCAATGCGTAAATTATCTGGTATTATCAATAAAACTAAATGTGTTGCAATCTTTATTAACCAAATTCGTGAAAAAGTTGGAGTTATGTACGGTAATCCAGAAACTACTCCAGGCGGAAGAGCGTTAAAATTCTATTCAACAATCCGATTAGATGTGCGTAGAGGAGAACAACTTAAAAATGGAAGTGAAGCAGTTGGTAATAAGACTGTAGTTAAGGTTGTTAAAAACAAAGTGGCTCCACCATTTAAAACTGCAGAAGTAGAAATTATTTATGGTGAGGGTATTTCAAAAATTGGTGAATTAATTGATATCGCTGTAAATTTAGGTATTGTTAATAAAGCTGGTGCATGGTTTAGTTATAATGGTGAAAAAATTGGCCAAGGGCGTGAAAATGTTAAGGCTTACCTGAAAGCAAATCCAACTATTTATGATGAAATTTTAGCTAAGGTGAAAGAGTAAAATAATAAGTGGCTGTTAAAAAACTAAATTAGTTTCTGACAGCTTTTTTTTGCGCCTTTTTAACACTTTGGGTACAATTTGTTTGTAGATAGGAGTGTTTTTATGGCATATTTTACAGAGATTATTTCCCACCGCTGAACTTCCTAGGGGGGAAGGGAAAAACAGATGAATTTTTAAGATTATCAGAGGATTTTGGGGTCGGAGAAATCATACACAAGGAAACTCAAAAAGACAATAGTAATGGATAAAGAAATTCTTATAACCCATACAGATTGTTTGCTTCTATCATATACGCTTTTTCGAAACATTTTGGTAGTTTAAGAAAAATTGAAGAGAGTTTGAAGTTTGATGTAAAATATTATTATTTTAAAATAAGAAAACAAGTTACAGAAAATCTGTTATCTCCAAAAGGCATTGAGATGAGAGTAAATCGTTCTTCTCAAGTAGAAGGAGCTTTTGGTGTTATTAAACAGGATATGGATTATGAAAGAGCTAGACGAAGAGGACTTGAAAATGTAGCTTTAGAATTAATGTTAACATGCTAAGGGTATAATATACGAAAACTTTTCTTATTAATTGAAGGAAAAGCCATGATGGATTACTGGAAAGCTCCTCACGATTTAAAACCTGAAACAATACCTCCAGTTAATTATGAGAAAATATTAAAGAAAAGAAAAAAAGGAAAGAACGAATCTCTCCGTGATACATATAAACATAAGAAAAGAGCTGCTAGAAACTAATTTAGTTCAGTTTCTTAACAGCCCTTTATTTTTTTTACTCTGCGTTTTCAACTGGTTTTACACTGTATGTTTTGTAATCATATTCTAAGTATGTATGGTGTTTAGAACCAGCGTAATCGCTCCATTCAACTAAAACATATAAAGTAGGATGAGTAACATTTACAAACCATAATTTTCCATTTGTTGGAAATACTGTGTCAATATTAGAAATTGTAATATCTGTATTCTTTCCGATTGTTACTGTCTTAGTAGCTGTATTACTAATATATTTAATCCAATTAGCACCTAATCCAATAGTAAATTTAACCGTTTTAATTTCTGAATCTTCACTTGCTACTGTTATAACTGTGAATACTTTTTTACCGTATACTAATTCATCGTTATCTTTGTATGGAACTATTTCTTGAGATAAATAAATTTTAAAATCGGAAAAATTATTTAAAAAGACATTACTTTCTTCGTATGCTGATGTAACTTCTGTTGTTAATACATCTTCTCTAGATACTTTGTTAATATTGTATTCTGTTATATAGGTTGCGAAAACACAAATTACAATCGCAATTAAAACTAATGCTAACATAATTATTTTTTTATATTTTAACAGGGAAAATTTTTTGCTCATATTTTTGTCTCCTTTTACTATCTATTAGGTATTTTAGTACATTTTGTTTACTTTTTCAAGTGATAATTCGTTGACTTATTTTTAAAATAAAAGTA
>CAZSIA010000181.1:0-3205 GCA_964606905.1 uncultured Anaeroplasmataceae bacterium
CCACCTTAACTTATTTTCATAAAATTAATTACTAATCATTTCGCGCATTTTTGTTAAAACAATCTCTTTATATTTAGGTCCACCCAATTCATAAAACCATGAATAAATTAAAACCATATAATATTTTATATATTCAAGATTACATTGTCCAATGGTTTTATATCCAGAAATAAAAGAATCTATTTCTTGTTGCTCTTTCAAAAATTCTTGGCTTGGTCTAACTGTAATAGCCCATGCAATATCAAACTCTTTGTTTCCATAGCCAGATAATTCAAAATCTAATAATCCTGAGATTTTTTTATCTTCCCACAATATATTTGCATAATGGAAATCCCCATGCACAAAACAATAATTAATTTCTTTAGGTTCAAATGACACTAAATAATCGTATATTTCTAAACTAATTTCTTGTTGCTCAAAATATTCTTTCGGAGGAATATGGAAAAATTTTCTATCTTTTACTTGATTAAATTCGCCCTTAATCATATGTATTTTAGCCAGTGTTTCTCCATAGATTTTTAAATACTCTAATAATTCATAATTTGATATTTGCTTTAAAATAACAGACAATCTTTCCCCAGGTAAAGCGATAGATACTCGATACGTCATTTCATCATCGTAATCTATAATAGAAGGTGTGTTATCTAATCTTATTTTTTGTAAAGTTTCAACTTCATTTTTCACATCTGCACCATTTTGTCTATTAACTTTAATAAATACAAATACTTCTTGTCCTTTATATAATCCCTTTGCATAAAACACATCATTTCCAGCATGAGGATATCCTAAAACTTCTAACAATTCAAAATTTTTAAATTCCAATTTAAAAGGATCTTTTGTTTCTCTCCATTTATTTGGAAAATTCATATGTAACACCAACCTTAATTATTTATCTATTTGTATTAGAATTCTTTTTCCATTTTAACCAATCTTTATCTAATACTGTTACATGAGGCTTTTCAATAATCTCGTCACAAGGAAATTTTGAACAATGACCACAAAATTTTATATTTTTAGATATCACACAATCCCTTGTATAACAATCTCCTGTTTTATGTTCTAACAAACAACCTTTGCAATTTTCTGATATATATGTAGGACATGCTTCGCAACAAAATCCACATTTACCAATTAATTCTTCTTTCATTTACAACACTTCACTTTATTATTTATTTTCAACTTTCCAAACTCCATCTTCAAACCAATGGTAGTTTTCTGATAAATTATCATTTTCAAAGACTTCTAACATTTCCATAAATCCATCAGCAACAACATAATTACTTATATCTTTTCGATTAATCCAAAATACTTTACCTTCATTAGATGACTTCAATTCGCCAGTAAATGAATATGTTTTATAGAAGATGACAATATATCGATATGAACCATCTTTTTGAGTCCATTGTTTCATACCACATATTTGAAGATTAGATACTTTTAGTCCTGTTTCTTCAAATACTTCTCTAATTGTAGATTCAACAAATGATTCTTTTGGTTCTATATGTCCTCCAGGAAATGTTATACCTGGCCAATTAGGATTTAATCTATCTTGAACTAATATTTTATCATCATCACAAATCATACACATATTAGTTAATACAACATTTTCAACCTTTGCCATCACATTACACCCCATTTAAATATACCTATTATAAAAATGATTACCCTTCAGCATTGCATAAATTGATTCAAATTTGCATTCACATAATTTTTCACACAAAGCAAGCACTTCGTCATTGCTATAAAAATAAACAACATACTTTTTAATACCATCTTTTAAGTGAAATAAAAAAGTCACAACTCCATTTTCACTGATATATTCATTCCAATATCCTAATTCTAAATGCTTAGAAATGTATTCTTCCCATAGGTTAGATTTATCAATTGGGAAAGATACCATATAATTATTCCACTCTTTTTCGATTGTAAATCCATGCTTTTCTAATTCAAATATTGAATCATTAGCACCCATAACATATGAATGATTCATACTCATTTTCTCCAAGTTTATTAATTATAATTTTATATATAACTTATAAGCTTCTTTGTACAAATGAGGACTAACATTTGGATAAGTTAAATTATCAGGTAATCTTTCAAATAGTTTAACTTCACTCATTTCACTTTCAGGTAATTTATCTAAAGAATGAACTATTGCTAAAAATACTTGTCCATTAGATGAACTAATATGATTATACCCTACATAATCACATACAGGATAAATAGTAGCATCTACAATACCACTTTCTTCATACAATTCTCGTTTAGCACATTCAAGCGGTGTTTCATTTAGTTCTATTCTTCCACCTTGTGTTTCATAAGTATCACGTTTCTTATGCTTACTTAATACCCATTTACCATTATAGTAAGAACAAATTACAGTATATTTATAGTTCTTTAATGTATTTAATGGATATATCTTGCATTGTAGTTCTTTTCTTAATAATTCTCTATCAACAGTAATCCAATATCTTTTCATAGTTTCATTTTCAACTTCAATTAAACTTTCAAAGATTCCACCATTTGCTTTTATTGTTCTTTCACTAGCAAGATTATCTACATTACATGTGACTAATACTTTTTTAATGCCTAACTTCTGAGCATTAATTAGGTTTAATCTTAACATCTCTTTACCATAGCCTTTTTTTCGTTCGTTAGGTCGAACATAATAACCAATATGTCCTCCCCAAGTAGATAAAATTGGATGGTCAATATGATGTCTTAAATCTATTATTCCAACTATTTTATTATCACTAAGTCTAACTGCAATATATACATTGGAAGGAACTTTATCAGAAGGACATGTTCCTTTATTACTTATTAATTTACAGTTTTCAATCCATTCTTTGGCTGAAGAACATCGGTCCAAAGTTCCACATCCAGCAAATTTATCATTATCTTCTGAATCTAATATTTCTTGACGAAAATTCCATATATCTTCTTCATATTCAATTGTAGGCTCAATTAATTTGATCATCTGCATTTAAGACACCTCCAACAAAACCTTAAGCTCATTAATGATTTCTTTTGATGAAATCTTTATAAATTCATCGATATCTGCGAACGACAAGTGCTCTAACACCTTTGTTTTAATGTTAAGTAAATATTCGCTTTTCCACCATTCGATGCTTCTTTCAATATATTCTTTTTTGATATAACTACCTAGTTCATAATCAACAGTGTCATCACATAAAGAATCAAATAT
>CAZSIA010000182.1:0-3176 GCA_964606905.1 uncultured Anaeroplasmataceae bacterium
CCACCTAAAGCCATACCAGCAGCCATTACCGCCCCATGTTCTTCTGCAATCCCAACATCAATACTATCAGCTGGATATAATTCAGTAAATTTTGTAAGTTTACTAGATGAAATCATTGCTGGTGAAATTAATTTAAATTCGAATTTTTCTCTTAATTTTACTAACTCATTAGCTACTACTTCTGTATATGAAATACTTTCGTTATTTTCATTAATTACACCTGTTTCCGGTACAAATCCATCTACACCATGAAAACCAGTCATATTAGCTTCAGCAGGCTTATATCCTTGGCCTTTGCGAGTAATAAGATGAATGATACAAGGTGAATTATTATTTTTAGCTCTTTGAAAGATTTTTATTAATCCTTTCAAATTATTCCCTTCATATGGTCCATAATAATCAAAACCTAAATCTTCAAAAATATTATCTCTTTGTACAAATCCTTTTATTCCGCGTTTAGCCTTATGTAAAAGATTAATTATAAAGTTCGGTAAAATCTTATGACTTATACCACGAACCTTTCTCCAACCCTTAGAACCACGTAAACCATTTAAGAAACGATTCATCGCGCCAACGCTACGGTTAATACCCATCTTATTATCATTTAAAATAATAATTGGATTTTTATCTTGATATTGTCCTAAGAAATTTAAGCCTTCAAAAGCAATACCATTAGCGATGCTTGAATCTCCAATTAAAGATATTACTCTACCAGAAACTCCTGTAGCTTCCATCGCGCTAAGTAGTCCAGCCTGGGCACTAATTGATGTTGAACTATGTCCTGACTCCCAAATATCATGAACACTTTCTTCTCTACTTATATATCCACTAACACCATTAAGTTTACGAAGCATAGAAAAATCTTTTCCACGGCCTGTTAAAATTTTGTGAACATATGCCTGATGCCCAACATCAAATAAAAACTTATCATTTGGACTATCAAAAACATAATGAAGGGCAATTGTTATTTCAACAACGCCCAAATTAGAAGCCAAATGTCCACCAGTAACTGCGACATTTTTGATAATAAACTCACGAATATCAAAGGCCAATGCTTCTAATTCTTTTATATTAAGTTTTTTTATAAAGCTTGGGTCTTTGATTTCGTTAATATCAAACATTATATTCGCCTCTATTCTGCGTTAAAATCTGTAACAATACTTCCTTCTACCTTTTTAACAATTACTTCTTGTGTTTGATTAAAAATTTCATAACAACGTTTAGACAATTCTAATCCTTTTTGATAATACTTAACCGCATCATCTAAACTAATATCTTTACTTTCTAGTTTTGTAACAATTTCTTCTAATGCTTTTAAGCATTCTTCAAAATTTAATTCTTTATTTTCCATATATTTATTCCTCCGTAATTATCGCTTTCTTACTTCCATCAATAAGTTTAATTTCAACTTCATCATTTGGATATAAATCATTTACACTTTTAACAATCTGATTATCCTTATAAACAATACTAAAACCTTTTTCCATAATCGAAAGAGGATTAAGAACTTTTAATTTTTCCGTATATAAACCAATCATTGAAACTTTATTTTCTAAAATTTTCTTAAAATTTAATTCAATAAGTTTCATATACTCACAAGACTCACGATAAGCTTTTTCCATTCTTATAATTGGATTATTACTAGTAAGTTTATTAAAGTTCAAATCAAGTATATGTTTTTTCTCATTTAATATTTGACCAATTCTTAAATTTAAATAGCGATCATACTCTAATTTTTTTTGATAAAGATTATCTAATTTATTAATTGGACTTAAGGCATCTAATCTTTGATCTAAATATAGAAGTTGTTTTTTATAATTTTCAAAGACTACTTTTATACCTTGATTTAATCTTTTCATATATATACTTACAGATTCTTTTAAATTTTCTAAATTTGGTGTAGCAATTTCAGCAGCAGCAGTTGGTGTGGCAGCACGCTTATCAGCTACAAAATCCGCAATTGTAAAATCTGTCTCATGTCCTACAGCACTAATAATTGGCAAACGTGAATTATAAATAGCCATCGCTACAATCTTCTCATTAAATGCCCATAAATCTTCAATACTTCCGCCACCTCTACCAACAATTAAAACATCAACAAAACCTTGTTTATTCGCTATTTCAATATTCTTAGCAATGCTGTTTTTTGCTTCAGCACCTTGAACTAAAGTTGGATAGACATAAATTTTAGCCATTGGAAAACGACGCTTAATAGTATTAATGCAGTCTCTGACAGCAGCACCAGTCGGACTTGTTATAACACCAATAGCTTTAGGAAATAAAGGGATCTTTTTTTTAAGAGATGGATCAAAATATCCTGCCTCTTGCAATTCCTTCTTTAACTTTTCATAAGCCAAATATAAAGAACCCAACCCCTTCTCATCCATCTCAGTAATGTTAATACTATAAGTACCTTGTGGTTCATAAACACTAACACTACCTTTAACTAAAACCTTCATTCCATCTTTTGGTTCGAACAAAACCTTTCTAGCTTCTGAGACAAACATTGTCGCACTAATTTGAGATGATTGATCTTTTAAAGTGAAATAAAAATGTCCTCTTGAATGCCTTTTAAAATTAGAAATTTCCCCTTCTAATAAGACACTAGTTAAGTGGACATCATTATCAAACTTATAGCGAATATATTTAGTTAGGGCTGTGACTGTTAAATAAGTCTTTTCATTAGCCATAATATCACTATCTTTCTATATTTTTACTCACATTATCTAAAACTTTATTGATGAATCGAACTGCACTTCCATCACCTTGATCTGAATAAATCTTAACGATTTCTAAAGCTTCATTAATTACTACCGCAGTTGCAGTACCCATTAAAAGTTCAGCAGTAGCCATTCTAATAATAGCTCTATCCACATAAGATAGACGATTGATTTTATAATTTACCAAAGATTTCTTAATAACTTCATCAACACTTTCCAAATTAGAACAAACATAATTGACTAAAGCAGTTGCAAAATCGCTAAAATCATCATTTGGATTTAAAAAAACATATTCGTTATTCATATCATAACTAAACAACTTTTCCATAACAGAGATTCTATCATCTCTTCTTTCAATTCGGTTAATATTTTCCATAATACAATACCTCACTAGTATAATTTTATCACAAACATTGTTAAAAAAAAGAATAAAAAGCGAAATATATAAAAATATTT
>CAZSIA010000183.1:0-3160 GCA_964606905.1 uncultured Anaeroplasmataceae bacterium
AACTAAAATTTAATTATAAAATATTAGTTGTAATTTAGAAAAATATGTGCTATAATTTAGTCATAAAATAGGAGGTATGTTTATGGCTAAAAGGGGTAGACCTTCAAATAAAGTTATAGCAAAAAGAAAAGTTGCAAGATCTAAAAGTGAATTATCACTATTAGTAGGAGTTTTCTTTGTTGTATTACTTTTAGTAGTTGGTTATTTCTTTTTAATTAAATAGAGTTATCTCTATTTTTTTTGTTAAAAAAATTAGGAAATGTAAAAAGTTCTAAAATTTTGTGTAAAAAATTGTAAATTTTACCAAAAACACTTGTTTTCGTTTTCTTAATTATGTATAATAAATCTGTGTGTTAAAAGGAGGAAATTATGACAAAATATGTTTATGCCTTTAAAGAAGGTAACAAAGACATGCGTAATTTGTTAGGTGGTAAAGGTGCTAACCTTGCTGAAATGACAGGTATTGGACTTCCTGTTCCACAAGGATTTACTGTTACTACTGAAGCATGTATTAAGTATTATGATGATGGAGAAGATATATCTTTAGAAATTAAAGATGAAATTTTAAGTCATTTAGAAGGACTTGAAAAAGAATCTGGAAAGAAATTTGGAGATATGGAAAATCCATTATTAGTATCTGTTAGAAGTGGTGCTAGAGCATCTATGCCAGGTATGATGGACACTATTTTAAACTTAGGTTTAAATGAAGAAGTTACTGCAGGTTTAGCAAAGAAAACAGGAAACCCAAGATTTGCGTATGATTCATATCGTCGTTTCATTCAAATGTATTCAGACGTTGTTATGGGATTAAGTAAAAAACGTTTTGAACAAATTATTGATGCAATGAAAGAAGAAAAAGGTATTAAAGAAGATACTGAATTTACAACTGAAGATTTAAAAGAAATGATCTTAAAATATAAAGAATTCTATAAAGAAGAATTAAATGCTGATTTTCCAGACAATCCAAAAGAACAATTATTTGGTGCTATTAATGCCGTATTTAGATCATGGGAAACTCCAAGAGCTAACTATTACCGTAAGATGAATGGCATTCCTTCAACATGGGGAACTGCTGTTAACGTTCAATCAATGGTTTATGGTAATATGGGCAATACATCTGGCACAGGTGTTGCTTTCACAAGAAACCCTGCAACAGGTGAAAACAAATTATTTGGTGAATATTTAATCAATGCTCAAGGTGAAGACGTTGTTGCTGGTGTTAGAACTCCATCTACAATTGATACATTAGAACAAGAAATGCCAGGAGCTTACAAACAATTTGTTGAAACTACTCAAATCTTAGAAAATCATTTTAAAGATATGCAAGATATAGAATTTACTATCGAAGAAGGTAAATTATATCTATTACAAACAAGAAATGGTAAACGTACTGCTCATGCAGCATTAAGAATTGCTGTTGAAATGGTTGAAAGTGGATTAACAACTAAAGAAAAAGCTATTATGTCTGTAGATCCATCTCAATTAGATGCATTACTTCATCCTCAATTTGATACAAAAGCAATCAAATCAACTAAACCTGTTGGTGAAGGTTTAGCTGCTTCTCCTGGTGCTGCTTGTGGTCAAATCGTATTCAACTTACACCAAGCTGTAGAAGAAACAGGAAAAGGAAATAAAGTAGTTTTAGTTAGATTAGAAACTTCTCCAGAAGATATCGTAGGTATGGACGTATCTGAAGGTATTTTAACTGCACGTGGTGGTATGACATCTCATGCAGCAGTAGTTGCTCGTAGTATGGGTAAATGCTGTGTATCTGGTTGTAAAGAATTAAAGATTTTTGAAGATGAAGAATATATCTTAATTAACGGAAATCGTTATGAAAAAGGTGATTACTTATCATTAGACGGTTCAACAGGACAAATTTATGGTGAAAAACTTGCTACAGTTCCAGCATCTATTTCAGGTAACTTTGAAAAATTCATGAACTGGTGTGATGAAGTTAGAAAATTAAAAGTTAGAACAAACGCTGATACTCCAAGAGACGCTTTAAAAGCAGCTGAATTTGGTGCAGAAGGTATCGGTTTATGTCGTACAGAGCATATGTTCTTTGATGAAAACAGAATCAAAGCTATGAGAGAAATGATTTTAGCTGATACAGTTGAACAAAGAAAAGTTGCATTAGATAAATTATTACCAATGCAAAGAGGAGACTTCGAAAAATTATTTGAAGCTATGGGCGAATTCCCAGTTACAGTTCGTTACTTAGACCCACCTCTACATGAATTCTTACCAACTAATCCTGCTGACATTGAAGAATTAGCTAAAGAAATGAACGTTTCAGTTGAACATATTAATGCTAAAGTTAAATCTTTACATGAATTTAACCCTATGATGGGTCATCGTGGATGTCGTTTATCAGTAACTTATCCTGAACTTGCTGAAATGCAAACTAAGGCAGTTATGGAAGCTTATATTAACGTTAAGAAAGCTAACCCTAATTACAAACCTGTTCCTGAAATTATGATTCCACTTGTAGGAGAAGTTAAAGAATTAGCATATGTTAAGAAAGTAGTAGTTGATACAGCTGATAAATTATTAGCAGAAAATAATATGACTGTTGATTATAAAGTTGGTACAATGATCGAAATTCCACGTGCTGCATTATTAGCTGATGAAATTGCTAAAGAAGCTGACTTCTTCAGTTTTGGTACAAACGACTTAACTCAAATGACATTTGGATTTAGCCGTGATGATGCAGGTGCATTCTTAAAAGACTACTATGGTAAGAGAATTTATGAAACAGATCCATTCGCAAGATTTGACCAAAATGGTGTAGGTAAATTAGTTGATTTAGCTGCAAAATTAGGTAGAAGCACAAAAGCTAATCTTAAATTAGGTGTCTGTGGGGAACATGGTGGTGAACCAAGTTCTATCGACTTCTTCCACAGAGTTGGTTTAGATTATGTTTCATGCTCTCCATACAGAGTTCCAATTGCTCGTTTAGCTGCTGCTCAAGCTGCAATTAGAAACAAATAATTCAATATATAACAATAAAATATAGAATATTAAAAATTAAGTGTCTAGTTCATACTAGGCACTTTTTATATATAACAAGTAAATGAATGAAAATAATTGTAAGTTAATTTAAAATAAGAAAACCATCAATAAATTGAATGCAACTTATAAAAAACACAAATATCTT
>CAZSIA010000184.1:0-3156 GCA_964606905.1 uncultured Anaeroplasmataceae bacterium
AAGATATACCCTTAATATTTCAAAAAAATGGATATTTTACTTAAAATTATTAAATATCTTTTTGTTTTAAATTAAATATGCTATAATATTTAAGATAGTAGTGGTAACTATCAATTTAAGATAGAAGGATTAAATGACTTGTTGTTTTTGGTTAAATAAATAATTATGCGTAGGAACTTATTTGCCATATGAGAACATGCAACACGGTCATGTTTACCTTTCTGTCTTTTTTTATGATACAGTTCATAAAAGTAAGGTTGTGAATTCCTTAAAGGAAGCATTAAATTCATTAATGTACGTCTTAGTAAATGAGAACCACATTTAGCCATTTTCCCATATGTAGATTTAGTTCCTGATTCATCTAAATTTGAAGTAATGTTCCAAATTTAAGTTCCTGTTCGGAATTATCAAAAGTTTCGAATAATCCATATTCTCCAATAATAGCAGCAATAGAAACGATTCCTACCCCTTTAATTTCTTTTAAAGTAGTATCAATTTTTTCAAGAATATTTGTAATTTGTAATTCTATTTTCTTTAGTGCTTTGTCAAAGATTTCAATAGAATTTATAGTAAGTAAAGCCAATTGGTACTCAGTTTCATCATAATTCCCAATAGTTTTGTTTAATAAATTAATAATTGAGTTAAAAGAAGTTTTGCTTAACTTACCTCTAGAAATTGAATAAAGTTTTGAATACAATTCATCACTATTTTCTTTAGCTATAGATTTAGGGTTAGGAAATTCATAAATTAAATATTTACAAATCTCAGATTTTATTTGAATGATGCTTTGAAGTTCAGGAAAATACTTATCACAGTAATTATTTAGTTTCACAAAATATTTTGCTCTTTGATTTGTGTAATCAATATGTTCTCTGTAAAGAAGTTTAAGTTTATCATACTCGGGTTTTCTAGATTCCTTCTTTTTAAACCCAAGTTCACGCATAGTAGTAATAATAGTTTTAGAATCAATTCTATCATTTTTAACTTTAGCTACATTTAAAGCTTTTCTAAAATTAGCAGTATGAATAGGATTGATTTCCATAAAGTTATAATTATGAGAAGTTAAAAACTTCTTTAATAATTTCCCATAATGACCAGTAGATTCTAAACCAATAAAAACATTCTCTTTACTAGAGCCAAGAGATAAAAGTATTGATTTAAGATAATCGAATCCATTTTGATCATTTTGGAAAGTAAAGCCATTATTGATGATATTACCACTTTCATCAATAATATAACCATCATGTTTGAACTTAGAAATATCTAAGCCAACGTAATAAAAAATAGACATTAATTAAACACCACCTTTGAAATGTAATTTTTGTATCGTATTTAGACCACGAATAAATCTTAACTAATGTAACCTGGTAGTCAATAAAATGTCAAAAGCGTTAGCTAACTCATTAACAATCATTATGATCGTGGTTAGAGCCTTTCTAAAACAGTCAATCGCTGTAGGAGTTCATATTAATCCACGATACAATATAATTATACCATAAGGTAAATTATCAATAAATAATATAAGGCTCTAGAGAAAGGAAAAGTATAATTTTAATAATTAAATATTTTATATTTAATTACTTTTTAATTATACCAGGAGATCAAATTGGATTATTTATGTATAGACTTAAAATGTTTTTATGCATCTGTAGAATGCGTTGATAGAGGATTAGATCCTTTTAAGACATGTTTGGTAGTTGCTGATAAATCTAGAGGAAATGGTTCAATTTGTTTAGCTATTTCTCCTTTGATGAAAGAAAAAGGTGTAAAGAATAGATGTAGATTATTTGATATACCTAAAAATATTAATTATATTGTTGCAAAACCAAGAATGAAGAAATATATTGATGTGTCTGCTGAAATTTATTCAGTATACTTGAAATATGTAGCAAAGGAAGATATTCATGTTTATTCCATAGATGAAGCGTTTTTAGATGTAACTCATTATCATAAACTATATAATAAAAGTACTTTAGAGATTGGTAAAATGATTATCTCAGACATAGTTAAGACAACAGGTATCACTGCTGCATGTGGAGCTGGTCCAAATATGTTTCTTGCAAAGATTGCTTTAGATATAATGGCAAAGAAGACTAAAGACAATATTGCTTATTTAACAGAAAAATATTTCAAATTACATTTGTGGGATCATCGAAAATTAACAGATTTTTGGCAAATTGGTCAAGGAATTTCTAAAAGATTAAATAAATTAGGTTTATATAGCTTGAAAGATGTTGCTTATGCTGATGAAAATATATTATATAAAGAATTTGGAGTTAATGCTGAGTTTTTAATAAATCATGCAAATGGTAAAGATCCAACAACAATAAAAACCATCAAAGATTATGTTCCTAAACAAAAATCACTTTCATCGGGTCAGGTTCTTGAAAAAGATTATAATTTTAAAGATGGTAAACTTGTAATAAAGGAAATGGTTGATGGTTTAGTCCTTGATTTAGTTAGGAAGAGATTAGTTACTGATCATATTAGTTTTTCAGTTGGATATTCAAATGACTATAATGTAAATCCTGTAGGGATGTCTAAAAAACTTGATGTGATTACAAATTCATATGAAATTCTTTCAAAAGAAATTAGTAAAATGTATGAACTAAGAGTTGATAGAAATGTACCAATTAGGAGAATGATGATCTCATTTGGAAATCTTCAAGATGAAAGTTTTGAGCAGTACGATTTATTTACTGATATAGATAAGATAAATAAAGAAAAAAAACTACAGGACGCAATTATAGAACTCAAAGATAAATATGGCAAATCTTCTGTACTAAGAGGCTCAAATCTTGAAGAAAACGCTACAACATTAAAGCGAAACAAATTAATAGGAGGTCATAATGGCGAATAAGTCTAAAGCTAATCAATATCAACCCTTTGATGCGTTAAAAGGTTTTTCAGATAAACTTCGTGAAAAGGAACAAATATATGTTGATAAAAAAATACTATCAGAAGAAAGCATAGAAGAACTAAATAATTTATTAACGTCATTGACAAAAGGTGAATATGTTTCGGTCATATATTTTCATAATAGGCAATATTTAGACATTAGTGGTGTTGTTGATAAAATAGATATATATAATAGGAAATTAATTATTTCTGGTGTAAAAATTAATTTTGAAGATTTATATGAAATAAATAAAGATA
>CAZSIA010000185.1:0-3136 GCA_964606905.1 uncultured Anaeroplasmataceae bacterium
TTAAATAGAAAACGTTTTACTTAAACACCTATAAATACACTAAAAAAATTTTTTTATTTTTTTTTGAAAAAAGTAGTTGCAATTAAAAATGTTTTTTAATATAATAATATTTGCTAATAGATGCCGCAGTAGTACAATGGTTAGTACACGGCCTTGCCAAGGCTGTGATGTGGGTTCGATTCCCATCTGTGGCTCCATTTTTTATATACTCAGACATTTTGTGTGAAACAAAGTGTTTTTTTTATTTTAAAGGGGTTATTAAGAAAATGTAAAAGTTTCTTAATAGCCCCTTATTTACAGCATATAAATAATAAAATATAGTAAAATAAATATTTTCAATTGTTAGAATTTTTTAATTCATGAGATTTGCTATCTTAAAATAATATACTTTAATAAAACTATTTGTTATAACCAACTCTACCATCATCTTCCGCAAAACAATATTTTTCCTGATCATGAGTAACAACAAATAAAACTTTTGTAGGAATTCCTACCACTCCACTATCATCATATAAAACTGTACAATTTGAATAAGTTCCATTGTTACAACCAATCAAAGCACCAATATAAGGATAAATATTATCATTTTTGCCTGGACTTTGCCATACAAAAGTGATATCTCCTAAACAATTAACAATGTTCCCAGTTGATTCATTATATCCTACTATTCCACCTATTATCCCATTATCATCATTATAATGGTATGTAATTTTACCATAATAAGCGCTACCTGTAATAGTGCCTCCATTTTCCCCAGCGATTCCTCCAGCTCTACCAGATACGCTCAAAATAAGATCAGCATAGCAATCAGTAATTGTACCCTTGTTTAATCCAACCAATCCACCAACCAAAGATTGGTATAATTGAACATCAACACTTCCACCATTCATAACGCTACAGTTAATTACTTTTCCTGAACTATAAACAAATCCTGCTACCACGCCGACATACATTTTGTCTGTTATAGATGAATCAGATGTTAATCCTTCAGTATAAATGCACGCATTTTTAAATATAACATTTTGAATAGTACCGGATAATCTGCCAAAAAAACCATATTCCATGGAATTAGTAGTTATCTTAATCGTAAGCATATTAATATATAAATTATTCCCCTCATAAAAGCCAGAAAAAGAGCTTATAGGTGTCCAATATTCAAGTAAATTCATAGTTATATCGGTTGTTTGCCTATAGTATTTACTAGGACATATTCGTATATTATCCAAATGTCTTGCACAACCAATAAGATAAGGATCAGAACTTGTCCCTTTTCCTCCTTCATATAGATTGTTCACTGTTTTAGAATTGATATTAAAATAATTATTATTTAAAAACTCTACCCCATTATAAGTTGCACTTAATAATTCAACAGTTGTTATGCCTTCTTCTGCTGGAAGTAAGGAAGTTATATAATACATATTACCAGAACTCACATGAACAGTTCCATTTATCTTCCATTTAATTCTATCTGCGTTTTCACCAGTAAAACTTACTATTACATCTTCAAAATTTTCTATATTAATAGTTCCATTCTTGGTAGGACCTATAGTGATAGTCAACATATAACTAGGTGCTTTAACCGGGAAAATATCAATTTCATTACCGATAAGCGCATTAGAAACTATATTTAAGATATTGTTACTAAATGTAAAGTTTGAAGATGAAGTTCTATATGCATATGTAGAATCATATGATTGTTCAATACCATCGGTAGAATAATAAACAACTTCAACATTATAGATTCCACTTCTTGGTAAAATAATATTAAGTGTATCGTATATTATCCCATCAATTTTCCATCTCATCATATTTTGATCGATTCGTAACTTAGATATAATAGATGAATTAGATGAAGAATATATAACATAACAGGTTTCATTACAATCCAACACAAATGTATATATAGATAAAGTTCCAGAGTTTTCAACAGTTACATTTATTTCTACACCATTCTTAACAAATGTTGCATATTCGCTTTCACTTGACCATTCTAAAGTTAGCTGATATGATTGTGAATAATTAGAATCATTTAAGCATTTAACGATCTTATAATTACTGTTTATAGTTAACTGATTATCAACATCGATAGTAGTTGGTTCATTCAAAATTAAGGTGAAAGAAATTTCACTTGATGATAAATTAGACAGATAAATATATTTTTCTTCTCCATTCCCATCTAAGTAAGCATAATACCTATTATCATCATATTCCACCTCATTCTTTAACAAAACGTATGCGTTATCAATAGATATCAAGTAATAACCTACAATATCAGATTGAACCTTTAAAACCACTTCATCTCCAGGTGAAATTGTTTTATTATAACTTCCAGAACCAATAATATCCGAAATATAAAAATTAACCTCATAATTTGATATTTCTTTGCTTAATACTGATATAACATAATTAGTATTTTTGTTAAATTCAGTTGTCAATTCATCTTCATAAGTATCTACCAATATTCTATTATCAGACGAGTCATATGAATATAAGAATATTTTAGAATTTTCAAACTCAAAAATTCTATTAGCAGTATATCGAGGATTAAATTGAAAATTTATAATATCCCCACATTCAACAGATAAAACATATTCACTATCATCGTATATACTAATGTTAGTTATACTAGTATATTTCAATGAATTAGAAATAGCTGTTGTATAGTAATCATTCATTGGTTCCAAATTATGAACTATACCAGGTTGAGCATAAACTGCCCTATTTGAAGTATAATCTTCAGCCTTAAAAGTTTTTAAATATCTAGTAAAACCCAGATAGTCTATTCCGTCTGAAAAACCGAAGCCTAGTTGAGAATCTAAATCTATGAACAAATCATCCATAATTACAATTTCATTATTAACAATATTTATAAGTTGAACTATTTCACTGACTTCCTCATAAGTTGTTTTATCATTTAGTTTAGGATCAATGTAACTAAATAAATCAGCATATAAATTCTCACCTTTAGATTCATTAATTTCTCCTACAACTCCATCTATTAAATTCAATATAAATGAAGTGAAATTTGGATACTCATTAGCAACGTCAATAACAACTTTCAAAACATCAAGCACTCCACCATATTGTTCTTGATAATCTACAAATAGATGATTTGTATCTACATCATCAATCAATT
>CAZSIA010000186.1:0-3120 GCA_964606905.1 uncultured Anaeroplasmataceae bacterium
TCAAGAATTAAACGCTAAATATATTAAAGATAATGGTTGTTGTGAGGTTATTTCTGATTTAAATGATACTAAATATATTTCGATGATTTACAGTTTTATTTATGATAATGAAAAAAGAAATAAGATGTTGTTTAATCAAAAAAAATTAGTTGTTTCTGATTCAATTAATAAAGTAAAAATGTTTATTGAAAATATTATTATTTAACGCAAATATTGATAAATTTTTATGTGTTTTTTTTACATAATAACCACAGGTGAATACAATGGGGATAAATAATTTTATTAGTAAAAATGGGTTGGGGTTAGTTTTTAAGGATAAACGGTTTAGTGATTTAACGACAATGAAAGTAGGGGGCAAAATAAAATTACTTTATTACCCTAGTACATTAGAAAATTTAATTAAAGTAGTAGAATATTTATATAAAAGAAAGAAAAAATATTTAATATTAGGTAATGGTAGTAATATAGTTGCAAGCGATAAAACTTTTAAAAATTTAGTTATTACTGGTAAGCATTTAGTAAAAGGAATTGATTTTTTTGATGATTATTTTGTAGTGAGCGCTTTTATGGATTTAAGAATTGTAATCGCAAAGCTTGTTGAAAGACAAATATCTTCTTTATTAAATCTTGCAGGTATTCCTGCTACTGTTGGTGGAGCCATTGTGATGAATGCTGGAGCGTTTAAGATGAATATAAGTGATAATTTATTATGGGTTAAATACCTAAAAGATGGTAATATTGTAGTTAAAGAAGCATCAAACATTTATTTTTCATATAGAAATAGTGAATTGAAAGAAGATAATATTATAATTTTAGAAGCTGCATTTAAGATTGTTAGAGATGTTGAATCTTTATTTATTTACCGTAATATTTTAGAAAAAAGAAGGACAAGGCATCCACTAAATTATCCGAATTGTGGTTCGATATTTAGAAATTTAGAAAAAGAAGCTGCTTATCAAGTGATTCAAAAAATTAATTTGGTTAATTATAATATTGGTGGAGCTAAATTTAGTGAGAAACATGCAAATTTTATTGTAAATTACAATAAAGCAAAAGCAAAAGATATTTATAATTTAATTATTTTAGCAAAAAAACGTGCATTAATTTTTGAAAATATTGAGCTGAAAGAGGAAGTAATTTTATTAAATTTTCCTTTATTTAAATTAACTTCGAAATCTCTAAAAAAATAAAAATGACACTTTCTTTTATATATATTTTATTGTATAATCAATAAGTAGAAGTTAAGGAGTGTGTTCTCATATGATCTATGATGATAATGAAACTTTTAATCAGAAACCTGTAATAAAAGTTGTTGGTGTCGGAGGTGGCGGAGGAAACGCTGTGAACCGAATGATTGATAATGATGTTAAAGGTGTTGTATTTGTTGCTGTAAATACTGATGCACAAGATTTAAAAGACTCAAAAGCTGATATAAGAATTCAAATTGGTGCTCGCTTAACACGTGGATTAGGTGCTGGTGCTGACCCAGAAGTAGGTAGAAATGCTGCTATTGAATCTGAAGAAGATTTAAGAGAACATTTAATGGGAACAGATTTAGTATTTATTACTGCTGGATTAGGCGGTGGCACTGGTACTGGTGCTGCACCTGTAATTGCTAGAATTGCTAAAGAATGTGGATGTTTAACACTTGCTATTGTTACTAAACCTTTTGCTTTTGAAGGTCAACTTCGTATGCAAAAAGCTTTAGCTGGTGCAAATGAACTAAAAAAGTATGTTGACTCATTAATTGTTATTCCAAATGAAAAATTATTAAGTGTTGTTGACCGTTCTACTACTATGTTAGAAGCATTCCGAGAAGCTGATACAGTATTACGTCAAGGTGTTCAAGGTATAGCTGAAATTATTGGGTTTCATGGTTTAATCAATGTTGACTTTGCTGATGTTAAAACAGTTATGCAAAACAAAGGTACTGCTTTAATGGGTATTGGTGTTGCTAGTGGTGAACATCGGGCTGTAGAAGCTGCTAGACGTGCAATTCATTCTAAATTATTAGAAATTTCACTTGATGGTGCTACTGATGCAATTGTCAATATTACTAGTGGTGAAAATATTACTTTGTTTGAAACTAATGCTTGTATTGAAGAAATCAGACATTCTTGTTCTGGTAATTTAAATATTATATATGGTACTGCATTAAATCGCCAATTAAAAGATGAAATGGTTGTTACTGTAATTGCTACAGGATATGACTTAAATGCTAAGAATGCTGGTATTGAAGATTTGACTTCAGAAATCTTTAAAGAATCATATTCTGGTGGTCAAGTTCATATAACTACTAGTGGATTAAGTAGTAAACCACAACAAGAATCACCTAGAATTGAAGAAATTAATACGGCGTTTAATGGAATGAGAGATCCTAAACCTGCTCCTCGTCAAGAAACATCATCAACTTCAAATCTTCCTGAATGGTTAAGAAAAAAGTACAAAAAATAGTTTTGAATCAAGTTTAATATTAAAGTGAGGAAATTATTATGCAAAATTTACCAAAATATGATTTTAGAGGTTACAGATTATTAAAGGCTAATCTTAGTCGAGTTAAAGATAAACAAATTACCTCTTTTACATTATTTTCACAAAAAGGTGTTTATAATGAAGAAAATCATATTTATGAACTTATTACTGAAGTTACAATTACTTTTGGTGATGAAACAAATGTATTTGTATTCTCTTCAGGATATAAGATTAACGATTTAGAATGGTTAGAAGTAATGGCTGATCAAACAGTTGTGAATGAATTATTTAATGTGGTTTTCCCTTTTATAAGAGAAAAAATATTTGAATTTACATCAGATTTTAGGCCTGGATTTATGATTCCAATTTTAGACTTATCAAAATTTGATTTAACAAAAAAAATGGTTTTTAACTTAAATAAAGTTGAGCCACTTGCAAATTAAAAGAGTGTTTAAAAAACATTCTTTTTTTTTCTACATTTATTATTTGGAGAAAGTAGTATAAATAATTGGTGATGATATGGTTATTTATATCGAAGTATTATTAGTAATAAATGTATTAATCCATTTATTTACAATAATAATTATTTATGAAATTTGTTATTTAAAATTAAGTAAGTTATTATTATTAACAATACCAATTGATATA
>CAZSIA010000187.1:0-3107 GCA_964606905.1 uncultured Anaeroplasmataceae bacterium
CCACTAGGTGAAAATGTTGCTTCAAAAACTCAATATATTCCAAAAGAAGTAATTGAATCATTAAATCGCGCAGGATTTGATGAAGGATTAAAGAAATTAGATAATGGTTTAGATACATATCTATATAAAAACATTGATGAAAAAGGTGTAAATGTATCTGGTGGAGAAGCTCAAAAAATTGCTATCGCTAGAGCGTTATACAAAAATTCGCCATTCATTATTTTAGATGAACCAACAGCTTCGTTAGACCCAATTGCTGAAGCTGAAATATATTCAAAATTTAATGAAATAGTTGATGATAGAACAGCAATTTATATTAGTCATAGATTATCTTCATGCATATTCTGTGATGAAGTAGTTGTATTTGATAATGGACAAATTGTTCAACATGATACACATAAAAACCTTTTAAAAGATGAAAAAGGTAAATACTTTGAATTATGGAATGCACAAGCACAATATTATAAATAAAGATTAAACTACTTTAGGATATAATCCTGAGTAGTTTTTTATCTTATTTTGATGTATAATTATATCAACAAAAAAAGGAGTTGATTTTAAATGTCCAATACAATAACTCATCTAGCAGTTGCTGCAGAAATATTAAAATTAAATCCTTTATTGATTAAAAATAAGTCAGCATATTATTTGGGAGCAATAGCTCCTGATACAATTGGTAGTAAGTCCAATGTAACTAGAAACGATAAGAAGATAGTTCATTTAAGAGAAGGTATTAGCGACATAGATTGGCTTAAGGATGATTGCATGAATATCTTTAATTCAAGAATTAATGAATTTGTTAACTTGTATATAAAGTTTGAACATGATGAAAATCAAAGAGATTTTAACATTGGATACTTAGTCCATCTATTAACGGATAAGTGGAATCATAAAACAATAAGACAAAAAATGCTTAAATATGCAAAAGAAATAAATATTGAAGAAAGTGATAAAATATTCTTTTATATGATGATTAATGATTTAGAAGCATTAGATAATTATTTATTAAATCAAAACGATGAATTAAAAAGTATATTTGATTCTTTGTGTGATAACACTGTTGATTATGAGCTAGAGAGTTATATCAAAAAAGAATATATTGAAAAAAGCATCGAGTGGTGGAAGAATGAATATTTACATAATATTAAAACAAAAGTGTTAGAGTATTTATCATTCACAGATATCGATGAATTTATAAATATTTCATCAAAAGAAATTTGTTATGAAATAAAAACTTTATTGGAGGTGTTGCATATGGATGAAAAAGAACTTTTAAAATTATCTGCTGGTGAATTAGTAGACTTAGGAATATGCCCTACATGTTTTAATCGCAAACATGATGGAGCATTATATGGAGATAACTCAGATAAACTATTATATGAAGATGAAGATATAGAATGTTTTTTTGTTGGTAATCCTAGAGCCGATGGTCATATGTGTATTTCGACAATTAATCATTATCATGACATGAGTGAAGCTCCTGATCATATTAACGAAAAGATAATTAGATTTGCTAAGCAATTTATGATAATTATTAAAGAAGTCTATAGATGCGAAAGAGTGTATATGTGTACTATGTGTGATGGACCTAATAATCATTATCATATCCAATTAATTCCAAGATACAGTTATGAAAAAAGAGGAAGCAAAAACTTTGTTAAAGAAAGACATTCATATGTTTATGATGAAGAAAAATTTAACAATGTTAAGAAATTAATTAATGAATATGTTGGTGAATAAAATGAGTGAAAGATTTAAGACGCCTTGTGCAGTAATGTTAATGCTTACGAGAAAAACTGAAACAGGTGAAGAAATTTTATTGCAAAAAAGACAAAATACAGGATTTGCTGATGGGTTTTATGATTTTGCAGCTTCAGGCCATGTGGAAGATGATGAGTCAATGAGAGTAGCTATGTGTCGTGAAGCTAAAGAAGAATTAAATATAGATATTAATCCGGCTGATTTAGAATTTATATGTTTGATTCATAAAAACTTAGGTAGAGGCATTTATGTTAATATTTATTTTAAAACAACTAAATGGAATGGCGAACCAATAATTAATGAACCACATAAAAATGCTGAAATTAAATGGTTTAATATTAATGAATTACCTGATAATTTAATCAATGACAGAATAGAAGCTATTCATAATTACAAAGAAAATATTAAATACTGTGAATATGGGTGGAAACTATGAAAATAGGACTAGCAGCATATAGGTTCATTAATAATGATATAGAATTTAATATTAGTCAAATAGAAAAAGCACTTAAATCCACAAATAACTTAGATATCTTATGCTTTGGAGAAGCATTTCTTCAAGGATTTGATGCTTTTAGTTGGAGTTTTGATATTGATAAAAATGTTGCCATTTCTAAAGACTCAAATGTTATGAAAAGATTAGAAAAAGTGTCTAGAGATTATAATATAGATTTAGCATTTGGATATTTAGAAATAGATGGTGAGGACCTATATTCTTCATATGCGATTATCATAGATGGCAAACTAACTTATAATTATTGTAGAATAACTATAGGATGGAAAGAATATTGGTTAACTGATCATCACTATAAAGAAGGAAATGAAGTATTAACTTTTAAATATAAAGGTCACAATATTACTATCGCTTTATGTGGTGATATGTGGGATTGTCCTATTAAATTTAAATCAAATGATTTATTAATTTGGCCAGTATATGTTAACTTTACAATTGATGAATGGGAAAAGGAAGAAATAGAATATGCAAAACAAGCTTCAATTGCTTGTAATAATACTTTAATGATAAACTCATTAAGTAAAAATCCAGATTGTTATGGTGGATGTTTCTATTTTAAAGATGGAGAATTAGAACAAAAACTAGATTATAACATTGAAGGAATTTTAATTATTAAAATATAAAAATTAGGAGGTTTGACCACAATGATAACGAAAGATGAATATTTATCAAATCCTTGTGGAACACTTTCGATTCCATTTTGGAAAAATAAAACAATTAAAATACCAAATAATATATCAATAATTCATGAAAGTAACTTTAATAATCAATTTAATAAATATCAAAGATTCTTTAGATTGTTACACAAATTAGAAATTATTGATATTACAAA
>CAZSIA010000188.1:0-3104 GCA_964606905.1 uncultured Anaeroplasmataceae bacterium
GCATGGTTAGAAATGTTGTAATTAGTAAAAACTTGAATAATATTAAGATCGTTTACAACTTCGAAAAATAATATATTATTCTGATTAATAATATGAGAATACTTATCATTTTTTCGCTATGCTTATTTTTGTCTACTCGATAATAGGTTTTTAAATTTAGAATAGCTAATTTGAATAAAAAAATATGTTTTAATTTTTGTAGAAAAATGTATAATTTTATATTCGAATTTTTGTTGATATTCATTTGTTTTAATGTTAAAATATTTGTAAAGGTTGGTGTATTAATATGAAATTAAATAGAAAAGCTTATGCAAAATTATTAGAATGGAAAAATAGTTCTGATAACTCAAAGGCAATAATTATAAAAGGTGCAAGACGTGTTGGTAAGAGTTATTTAGCTGAAGAATTTGCAAAGAATGAATATAAGTCTTATATTCTAATTGATTTCTCTGAACCTATTCCAGGAACTTTACAAGTATTTAAGAAATATGGTAATAAATATATGCTAGATGAATTATTCAATCAATTATCATTGTTATATTCTACACCATTATTTCCTAGAGAAAGTGTTTTAATCTTTGATGAGGTTCAGCGATATACTAAGGCTAGAGAATTAATCAAGCATTTAGTTGCTGATGGAAGATATGATTTTATTGAAACAGGATCCTTAATAAGTATTAAGAAAAATTCGAAGGATATTGTTATTCCTTCAGAAGAAGAGGAAATGATTTTAAATCCCTTAGACTTTGAAGAATTTTTGACCGCAATAGGTGATAATGTTACATTTAATTTCTTAAAAGATTCTTTTGAAAAAAAGAAGCCTTTAGGAAACTTACTTAAAGTTTGTAACGAAAGATTACGTACTTATATGATAGTAGGTGGCATGCCACAAGCTGTTTTAAGTTATATTGAAACTAAAAATTTTGATTCAGTAGAAAGAGCAAAGAGATTAATTATAAAATTATATAGAGAAGATATAGTTAAATATGCTGAAAATTATGTTGCAGAAGCAACGGCTATCTTTAATGCTATTCCTGCTAATTTATCACATCACGATAAGAAAATTAAGTTTTCAGCATTAGATGAGGGCGATAGATTTTCAAGTTATAAAGATGCCATAAATTGGATAAATGATTCTATGGTTGGAAAAATTTGCTATGGATTAGATGAACCTACTATTTTTGATGGGTTTTCTTTACAGGCGAACAAAATCAAATGTTATATGGCAGATACTGGTTTATTATTAACTTTAGCTACTGGAGAAAAATATTTGCAAAGCGAATTATATAAGTCTTTTATACTTGGAAAATTAGCAGTTAATAAAGGAATGATGGTAGAAAATTTAGTTTCACAAATGTTTTTCGCTAACAACCATGACTTGAGATTTTATGAAGTGTATTTAGAAGAAAATAATAAAAAGAAAAAATACGAAGTAGATTTTTTAATTAAGCAAAATGGTAAGACTACTCCTATAGAAGTTAAAAGTGGCAAAGCTAATTACCATCCTTCCCTTGATTTATTTATAAAAAGGTATAAGGATAGAATTAATAAACCAATTATTTTAACAAAAGGAGATTTACAAGAAACGGATGATTACTTGTATTTACCATTAGCAATGGCTATGTTTTTATAGTAATTGTAATCAAGCTTAATCTAACACTTTAATAGCTAAGAAAAAGTTGTGATATTTAAAAATATTGCAACTTTTTATTTGCTGCACACTTTGCTTCTTTGGGGTCTCAAAGAAGAATTGAAAATTGCTTTTGCTAATATTAAATTATGTTGTAATTGTCTTTTTATCGCAAAATTCCTCAAATTATTACGTTTATTGTTTTTAGCATGGTTTATTTTTTCTAAAAATAATGTTAAAATAAATAGAAATGATGTTCTTATAATCAGAATTATGCCAAGAAAACATTATTAAGTTAAAATGAATCTACCATAAAAGAAGGAGGATATAGTTATGGTAGAAAAATTTAAGAAGTATTTAAGGAACAATAATTTATCCGAAAATACAATTTCATCATATGAAAAAACAATTAATATTTATTTTACTATGTATGATGAATTAACTAAGAAAAACCTTTTAGGGTTTAAAGGTTATTTGTTGGAAAACTATAAACCCAAAACTGTTAATTTAAGAATTCAAGGGATTAATAAATATTTGGAATTTTTAAATAAGGATAAGTTGAAATTGTCGCCTATTAAGCTTCAACAAAAAACATTTTTAGAAAATGTAATTAGCGATGCTGATTACAAATATTTTAAAAACCAACTTAAGAAAGATAAAAATATGGATTGGTATTTTGTAGTTAGGTATTTAGCTGCAACAGGTGCAAGAATAAGTGAGCTAGTTCAATTGAAAGTAGAACATGTGCAACTGGGTTATTATGATATATATTCTAAAGGTGGAAAAATCAGAAGATTATATATTCCTAAAAAGTTAAGAGAAGAAACATTAGATTATTTGAAAGAGTGGCATAAAGAAACTGGGTTTTTATTTTTAAATAGGTTTGGTCAAAGAATAACTACAAGAGGTGTTTCTTTACAATTAAAAAAATTAGCAAAGAAATATGGTATAAACACAAGTGTTGTATATCCACATTCTTTTCGCCACAGATTTGCTAAAAACTTTCTTGAAAAATATAATGATATTGCTTTACTAGCTGATCTTATGGGACATGATAGCATTGAAACAACAAGAATTTATTTGCGTAGAACATCAACAGAGCAACAGGAAATAGTTGACAAGATTGTTGTTTGGTAGAATATTTATGAAATATTACTTTATTAATACGGTGTCGTTTGATATCGTATTTTTATTATATTCATATAATAAATTTCGACAAATGGGAGCTAGTGTAACTACTCCGGGTGGAGTTGTAGCCGCACCGATGGTAGGAAATATTTTTGAACAAATCCTTCCAATATTAGGAGTAGAAAAAGATTACAAAAATCAAATAGAAAAAGAATTAAGATGGTATATTGATACTCCTTATCATAATGTTCCTAATTTTATAGATTTAAATAAAAGCAAAATAAAACCATCCCCATATTATAAATATCTTTATATTGGGAATGGTAATACTGTTATCGATCAGGAA
>CAZSIA010000189.1:0-3076 GCA_964606905.1 uncultured Anaeroplasmataceae bacterium
TAAAATAGGCAAATCTTTGCCGAAAGTCAATTATAAAATTAATTGACCTTTGTTCAATAATTCTGGTCTCATTAAAAGTGGTAGAGAGCTTAGATTTTCCTTTATAGTGTTAAATACATTTCTATACCATGCTATTTTTCGGCTGTTTCGTATTCTTTTAAATATTTTCTTATTTTCTTTAAAAGTGTATTAAATATATCGTTGAACACATCCTTGCTTTTATAGTTTCTATAAAAAGATGAACGCGAAACTCCAGCACGTTTTACTAATTCTGTAATTGAAATTTCTTCTATTGATTTATTTTCTAATAAAATCAGAAAGGCAGTACAAATACACTCTTTTGTAATCTTGTTTGATTCTTTTGCTGATAATCTTGATACAGCTAGTTTTTGCAATTCATTTTCGTTCATTAGCTTTCACCTCCATTAATTTATAATTTTTTTTGATACAAATAAAAGTATTTTTGTCGCAATTTACGTAAATATTTACTAAATTAATTGATTAAAAATATTTCAAGTGGTAAAATTGAAATAGTTGTTATAATGACACATTTGTATCATAACGCAAATGAGGGAAAAAACAACTATTTAAAAAGGGGGTATGAAAATATGAAAAAAGTTTTAATTTGGGGATTAAGCAGTTTAATACAAATAGTACTGGGTATTTTACTTTTAATCAATCCGTTAGGTTTTACGGAGGTAATCTTTATTATTCTTGGTATAGCTATGGTAATTGGTGGAATTTTAAATATTATTAATTACTTCATAGAGGATAAAGAAATTGCAAGAGAAGAGAGGACTTTATTTTTTGGATTGTTATTGTCAATATTAGGTTTTACTGTATTATTTAGTGTAAAGTGGATTATTTCAACTCTACCGATTATTTCAGTTATTTATGGTGCGGTTGTTATGATTGCTGGTCTTGCAAGAGTTCAAGATGGTGTAGATAAAATTCGTAATAACGAAAAAGGTAAAGCATTCAGTTTAATTTCTGCAGTTGTTGGTATTTTGTGTGGGGTTATTATTATTGCAAATCCATTTTCTACAACTATAGCATTGTGGATATTTGCTGGCATTTCTTTGATCGTTGATGCTATTTTGGATTTAATTGGCATAATCCTTGTTTCAATAAAAAAAGAAAATTAAAGGAAAATGTTGTTGTATAAAAATCAAACAGTGGTAAAAATAATGAAGAAGAAAATATTTAAATTATAAGGTGAAAACCGAAATTGATAGAAAATTTGAAATGTAAAAGTTTAAAAGAAATTAGTAAACCTAGTTCTAATCTGATAGTCTATTATATAAAAATGATAGAAGTGACTAGCAAAACATTTTGAAAAAAGCATTCTGATAAATATATAGTTGTGGTATAAAATGTTTTTGAGTTTAATATAAAAAATAGAAGATAAATATATTACTAATGCAAATACTAATATTGTTGAAATACCATCTGCTGCATATTCATTTAGAATGATTTACTTAAAATATATTATATAAAAATTATGGAGGTTTTTATGGCAAATTACTGTTCAAATTGTGGTAATAGTGTAAGTAGTAGTGCTTCGTTTTGCTCTAATTGTGGAGTTTCATTAAATCAAGATTCTTCAACAAGTGGAATTAATTCCTCATCTAATACAACAACATCTAATGGTGGTAATATTCTTGGAACTTTAGTTGCTGTTTCATTATTTGGAGGTATTACTAGACAATTATATTATTATAATGGTAGATATTTTCTAGATCCATATTGCAGAAATCCTTTTATTGGACCACGTATTCTTGGTCATCATAGACCGATGGGAGGAATCTTTCATCATCCTGTGGGACCGCGTGGAGGTATGCGAGGAGGACATCGTGGTGGACCTGGTAGGCATAGATGAAAATTTTTACAATCCTATTTTTAATGGGATTGTTTTGATTTTTATTAATACATTTTGTTAAATTTATGAAGGTGATTGTATGAATGAAAAGGCACGGAAAATTAAAAGTTTTATTATAATGTCTAAAAAGGAACAAAAGTTTGAGTATGATGATAATAGAATGATTATTAATATGGAAATTAATGATCATGAAATTTTTTTAGATAAATTTTCAAGATATGATTATCCAATAATAAGTACAGAAATAGCTGAATATCTTGAAAAAGTTACAACTTCAATTAAACCAAATGAAAGATTTACTTTAAGAATTTATAGTGATTGTATTGATGATTATGAAAAAAATATTTATACAATGGCTATTAAGAATTATTACATTGATAAGTATATAGTTAAAAATAGAGAATTAAAAAATTATAGGAGATTATCCTTTATTTTAGGTTTTATCGGTATTTTAGTATTAACTTTTGTAATAATTCTTGAATATAGTGAAAAGAGTGTTTTATGGATGAGAGTATTTGATATAGTAGCGTGGGTTTTTATATGGGAAGCAGTTGATATTTTTTTCTTTAAATGCAAGGAATTACGATTAAATCAAATGAGAAATTTAAATTTTATTGACATGGAGATAGAATATATTTAAACTTCAATTAATTTTTGTTCTTATAGTTAATTAGATAAGAACAGGTAAGTTATCTTAGTGTGATCGGTATAAAATTATTAGAGTCTGTAATTACAGAACAATCTGGTAGATATGGAGAAAAATTAAGAGCGATAACTCCTAGTATTCATATGATGCTTGATAAAGCGAAATTAAAACTGCAAGAGTCACTTCAAAAAATAGTTAATACAGGAAACGTCGGATTTATAGCTATTATATTGTGTAAATAAGAAAGAGAAATCTTTCTTTTTTCTTTACATTTATGAGGAGTATCTTAATAAATAATATGACCTTTAGGAAAATAAGGAAAATATGGAAGAACTTTAATCTTTGTTTATTCTTTAATTGAGAATTTTAGCATTTAATAATAATTTTAGTTTTAAATTATTGAATAATGTTTTTAATATTTATATAATGTAATTTTGGAGTTGATTTAAATGATTAAGGTGAATGATTTTGTATTTCATAAAGGAAAATTTGGACTAGGGATAATTAAAAGAGTCGATATATCTACTGTTACTGTCGAATTTTTGTACCAT
>CAZSIA010000190.1:0-3063 GCA_964606905.1 uncultured Anaeroplasmataceae bacterium
ATACTAGTTTGGAATAATATTTTAATTAATAAATTTAATAAATAAAGTACTTATTTTATTACATTGTGTCAGTATTTAAATTGAAATAATGACGCAACTGAAACGTTTTTATAATTAAAAGATATTGTGAGGTATGTATTTTATTGACAAACATTTTATGTGAATCAGTGGGTTAATCTTACTAAGGAATTATATTTTTGATTTTGTATTTAATAGGTTAATTTAATAAAATTCATTTTTGTTATCTAATTAAAAGTCAGTGTTAGTGGAAGTATTAAAATATTTTTTTATTTTCTTTAATTTTAAAAAAAAAGAATTATAATACTTGTTATCATAGTATTTATTTTGAGGTAGGTGTTACTTATGAATGTTTTTAAGCAAGTTGATTTGACAAAAGGGAAACCGTGGAAAGTAATTTTACTGTTTGCAATACCAATTTTTTTATCATCTTTTTTAGGTAGTGCATTTTCAATAATCAACTCATTAGTTCTTAAAACAACTGTTGGCGGTAATAGTGTGACTGCTATAAGTTCAACAAGTAGTATTTCTGCGATTTTATTTCAATTTGCTTATGGATGTAGTGGTGGTTTTGCAACACTCCTTTCTGCTGATTTTGGAAATAAGAATATTCAAAAAGCTCGTAAGTCTTTTTATAATGGGTTTTACTTGTCTATTATAGTTGGATTAATTATTTCCGTTGTCGGATTATTTGTTTATAAGGATATGTTGATTTTTTTGAATGTTGATGAAATTTATTTAGAAAAAGCACAACAATATTATTTTGTTATTTTACTTTCATTTATCTTTATGTTATTGAATAATTACTTAGGTAATACCTTGAGAGCCTTTGGTAATTCAACAACGCCACTTGTAATTTCAATTATATCAACAATTATAAATGTTATATTTGCTTTTGTGCTTACAGGGTTAATTAAATGGGATACAAAAGGTGTTGCTGTTTCTACTTTTTTAGCTAATTTAGTTAATGTAGTTATATCATTTGTTTACATTTGTAAAAAATATAAGTTTCTTAGTTTTGAGGGTGGAATTGAAAAGTTTGATGGCAAAATATCTTTAACACTATTAAAATTAGGAATTCCTTTAGGATTACAAATGTCAATATTATTTTTTGGTTCTTTTTTTCAATCGAAGACAATTAATGGTTTTGGAGCAGAAGCTACAAAGGCAGCTGGATGTTTTACAACTATTGAAAATTACTTATTGATACCTACCTCAGCAATTGCATCTTCATTTTTGAATTTTGTTGGTCAAAATTACGGAAATAATGATTTGAGTAGAATAAAAAAAGGGTTCTTTCATGCATTTTTTATTAATTTAATATTATGGTTTATTGTTTTATTAATTGGTTTTTCAATTATTGATTATGTTCCTTATATATTTTTACCAAGTGAAGAAGTAAATAATCCAGTTAGCGGTTCACTAATTAAGTATTATTGTTCTACATATTTAAAATGTGTTATTCCACTTATTATTTTGCATGGTACACTAACAATTTCTAGATCAACATTACAGGGAATTCAAAGACCATTAATTCCATTTATTAGTGGAATTGGTGAATTAGTATCAAGACTTGCAATTTGTTTCTTTTTACCTAGCTTAATTAATCCACAAAATCCAATAAGTAATGAATCATATATTAGTATATGTTTTTCTAATCCAGGCGCTTGGTTAACATCTGTTTTAATTATGGGAGGTAGTACATTATATTTTATTTTTCATAAAGATGATTTTTCATTTATTAGGGAATTCTAATGAATTTTTTAAAAGTGGCAAATAAAATCGCTAGGGTTATAGCTTAATGAATTATAATTATTGTTTATTGTATTACCAGTTTACGACATTTATTACAAAAATCTTTTGGATATTATTTCTCGTTTTAATATTATAATTAACACATACTAAATCATTTAGCTTTTCATATTCATCATTACATTTACTACAGTTAGATATAATAAATTCATCACATATATCATTTTTCATGAATATAAGACATAGTTCTTTTCACTGATGTTGATTTTTTATATTAATTTTTTTTGTTCGTAGATATATGTTAGTTGATAATTAGTTTTGTTAGTAGAAGAAATAAAATATTGCCTTGTATATTCATATGAAAAATATAGGGGCGATTATAATTGATTAAGAACCGATAAAATATTTAAAGAAGAATGCTATATTAATATTAGATATTTGTATAAAATAATTATATTTTTAAATATTTAATTTATATTAATTAATTTTATGTTAAAATAAAAATGGAAAATAATTTTAAAATTTAACGGAGGAATTAATACTATGAATAAAGAAAAAATTACTAAATTATGAATTTGTAATTGGAATTGCAAAACTTGATTATCGATTAGATCCATTTCAAATGATAATTAGATGGTTTAATTTTGTAGGTTTTCTAGCTCTTCCTATGGCTGTATTTTTTGATAAGCCGACTTTTAAAAAGATTGCTGTTTATTTTTGTTTACCAGTTATAATAATATTTATGTTTATGTTTAAGGATGTTTTACCTGGTTATACATCTGAGTTAGGAACAGGTATAGCAGATATTAGATTTTTACCTGAGTTTTTATCTAATTTAATGACTAATGGAGTATTTAGAGGAATTATATTCTTTGCAATAGGTTTAACTGAAATTGTAACTATTGTTTTATTAATGTTACGTGATTCTAAGGATTTAAAATTTAAGAAAGATGATATTAAACCTTTTGCTATTATTTTACCATTGCTAATTGCTTCAATTGTTCCGATTTATGCTTTAGAAGGAATATTTGATTCTCATTCAAATATTGAATTTACATTTTTCTCTTTAGCTCATATCGCTTGGATGATTATATTAGTATTGGAAATAATTGTACTTTATAAGGTTTTTAAAAATAAAAGTGAAGAAGATAAATATATATTAATATTAATTTTAGCATTATCATTATTAGTTCAATATAATCAATTATTTTCATCTTTAGGTGAATTAACTTGTAAAAGAATGCCTCTACAATTATGTAATTTAGCCTCTTATTTGATGTTATATTCAACAAT
>CAZSIA010000191.1:0-3056 GCA_964606905.1 uncultured Anaeroplasmataceae bacterium
GTATTAGGTATCGCTATGGGTACTAGTGAAGCTGTAGGCTATATCGATATAGAAGGTAACATTACTGGTTGGTTAAATGAATTAGCATTTGTTCCAGCAGACTTTAATCCTAGTGCAATGGTTGATGAATGGAGCTTAGACTTTGGTGTTGGTTGTAAATATTTTTCTCAAGATGCAGTTATTAAATTAGCTCCTCTTGCAGGTATTACTTTAGATGAGAACTTATCATTAGCTGAAAAATTAAAATATGTTCAAAAATTAAATAATGAAGGACACGTTGGTGCAAATCAAATTTTTGAAACTATTGGTGTTTACTTAGGCTATACTTTAGCATTCTATGCAGAATTCTATGATATTAAACATGTAATTATTTTGGGTAGAGTTACAAGTGGTAAAGGTGGAGATACAATCCTAAGCGTATGTAAAGAAACTTTAGCGGAAGTATTCCCTGAATATGCACACTTTAATATTACTATGCCAAGTGAATATATGCGTAGAGTTGGTCAAAGTATTGCCGCAGCTTCACTTGCAGAAAGCTTATAATTATGGAATATATTATTAAAAATGATTATTTAGAAGCAGTAATCGCTTCTAAAGGTGCGGAACTAAGAAAACTACATGATAAAGATAAAATAAATCGAATGCATAATCCAAGTGTTGATACTTGGAATAGAGTAAGTCCGATTTTATTTCCTCAAATATCTAGAATTCCTTATTCTACATATAAAGTAAGTGGCCTAAATTACCAAATGACTACTCATGGCTTTGTTAGAGACGCTATATTTGATGTTGTATCTCATACTGATCGAGAAATTACTTTTAAATATAGTAGTAATGAAGAAACATTAAAAATGTATCCTTATGAATTTAATCTTTATGTTACCTATCAAATTATGGATAATATATTAGAAGTTAGCTTTAAAGTGGAAAATCCTAGCGATAAAAAATTACTTTATATGTTAGGCGGTCATCCAGGATTTAGAGTCCCACTTTATAAAGATGAAAAATACACAGATTACTCTTTAATGTTTAAAAAGAAAGAAACAGTTAAAAGAATGTGTGTAGTTGATGGTTTTCTCGCAAATGTATATGAAGATTATTTATTAGATAGTGATATTATAAATTTAAATCATAATTTATTTAAAGATGATGCATTGATTTTTAAAAACCTAAGATCTAGTTATGTTGAATTAGTTAGTAAAAATCATGATAAAAAAATTAGATTTCATTTTGCTGATTTCCAAATTCTTGCAATTTGGAGTAAAGAAGAAGAAAATGCAAATCTATTATGTTTAGAACCATGGAATGGTATTCAAAAAGATTTTGTGATTGACCATGAAAAAATGGGTGTTTTAGAAATTGAGCCTTTTGGCTTTGATAGTTTTAGTTATAAAATTGAAGTCATATAAAAGATAAAACTGTTCAGATTTTTGAACAGTTTTTACTTTAAAAGATTATCATTTTAATCAAACATATAATAATTATATGCAATGGATAGAATAAGTAGAAGAAGTATTTAAGTTTTTTATTTCCAACCTCCCCATTATATAAAAGTAAAAGTGGCAAGGCTAGAAACGAGTATGTTTGTATTGGGTTATCTTTAAATTGTAGACAAACTAAAAATAAGAAAATTGCTGTTACAAATACTTTAGTAAAAATATTATCAATATAATTAACTACTTTATTATTCGTATATTTTTTTATATATAACATACTTACAAATATAGGAAGAAGTGTTGTTGCAAATCCATATTCGAATGGGATAAGTTTGAATAAATAATAACCAGCAGTTAAACTTATGATAAATATTAATAATGAAAATAAGAATGGCAATATTTTTTTATTACTATTTTTAATGTATTTTTGTAAAAATTGAATCAAATAAATATATAAAACAGATATCGAAAATTGAGTGAAGATGTTAAAATACCAGCTGCCTTCAAAGATTTTTACTCCGAATAAGAAGAGTAAACCAGTTATAAAGATAAGTAAGAAATGTTTTAGTTTATTTTTTGTGTAATAACAACCTTCAGCTATTAAAAAAGCAAATACAGGCATTGCTAATCTTCCGATTATTCTTAGAATATCATTTTCTGGATATAAATGATAACCTATATGATCAATTGCCATTAATAAACAGGCAATAAGCTTTAATGTTGAACCAGAAAGAATTCCAATTGGATTTTTACTTTTTTCTATCATACTAACTACCTCGTTATCGATTATATATTTTTTTTGTAAAAAAATAAAGAAAAAAAGTCGTGAAATTAATCACGACTATAAATAATATTTGTCTAGAATAGTTAATCTTTGTTCTAGTGTGTCTTTCAAATGACGATAGTGAGTAGATAATGATTTTAGTTCAAAGTAAGTAATACTCATTGCATATTTTTCTATCCAATACTGTCTTTCAGTTGGGAAAGGCCATTTTTCCAAATTTCTAATTTGTGCTTTAGCTAAGGCATTTTTTATTGTTATTATCTCTTCGAAAACTTCGGCTAAGATATGTCTAATTTCTTTATATCTTTCTTTTGCTCTTTCTTCAAATTCTTTATTTTGAAATAAAATTTTATATAAGGAATCTACTTCCCTTACATATAATATACTATTTGTGTAATATTCATATTCTCCGCTATAACTACTATCAACAACGCCAGAACTAATATCAAAATCCCATACCGGTCCACAAGCTAATTTTGGTGATGATGATTGTCTAATAACGTAATACTGACTTGTCGAACCGACATCAACATTTTTAAAAAATTCTTGGATAAAATAATAGTCAATAAATGAATCAATATCTAAATAAGAAGTGTTTCCAGCATTCAAGGCTTTTATAGCTTTATTTAGAAAATTTTCTGCCCATCTTATATCATTTTCATATTTTTGTTGATACGTGAAATCAAATGCATCTACAGCCTCTAAATAATCTTTAGCGTTAGGGTATCTAAATCTTAATGCATATCCTTCTAACATTATATAGCATTTTCCTTCATATCCCTCAAATTCATCTTGGCATCGCCAATCAGCTTCAATTAAAAACGAATTTACTCCTG
>CAZSIA010000192.1:0-3053 GCA_964606905.1 uncultured Anaeroplasmataceae bacterium
GAAGTTATTAAAGAATTATTAGCTGAAATCAATTTAGAAGAATTAGCTAATGAACTAAATTTAAAAGCGTATTGTGCTAAGGTAAATAATAGAATTAGAGAATTATCTTTTGTAGTAAAAAAGGATTGTGAAATTGAATTTTTAGATTTAACAAATGTAGAATCAATGAATGTTTATAGTACATCACTAAGATATTTAGTATGTATGGCAGTAAAAAATATTTATCCGCTTGCGCAAGTTGTAATAAATTATAGTATTTCAAGATCATTTTTTATTGAAGTTAAAAATATTGGTCCAATGAATTTTAAAGTTTTGAAGAGTATTAAAGATGAAATTGACCGTATTATAAGTTGTGATTATAAAGTAAAACGCATCACAATGAAAAAGGAAGAAGCTTTAAAAATTTATGAATCATTAGGTTATGCTGATAAAGCAAGTATCTTAGCGTATAGACCAGAAGATACTGTTCATTTTTATGAATGTAATGGTTATATGAACTATATGTTTGGTTATATGGTTCCTAAAACTTCATATATTAAAGAATATAAGCTTCGTTTATATGATAAAGGATTGATTTTACAATATCCTAGAGCTGAAGTAGGAGGTATTATACCTGAATTTAAAGACGCTCCAACTTTTTCAAAAGCGCTTCGCCAAGCTAATCACTGGGGAAATATTATTAAAGGAAGTTATGTTTCTTTAATGAATAAAATGATTGAGGAAGGTAAAGAAGTAGAATTTATTAATCTTTGTGAAACAAAACACAATGCAATGTTGGCAGAATTAGGTAATCAAATTAAAGCTAATATTGATTCAATTCGCTTGATTGCGATTGCTGGACCTTCATCAAGTGGTAAAACAACATTTACTAATCGTGTTAGAATTGAACTTATGGCAAGGGGAATTACACCTTTAATGATTTCAATTGATGACTATTACAAAGGCAAAAACGAAGCACCTTTAGATGAAGATGGTAAACCAGATTTAGAGCATTTAGAAGCACTTGATATCGACTTATTTAATGAACAAATGTTTGCTTTAATTAATGGTGAATCTGTAACATTACCAATTTTTAATTTCCAAACTGGCAAACGTGAATGGGGTAAAACTGTTCAAATTGATGAACATAGTCCAATTTTAATTGAAGGAATTCATGCTTTAAATGATGATTTAACTCCATCAATTCCATCTCATCAAAAATATAAGATTTATATTGCACCACAAGCTCAATTACATCTTGATGATCATAATCCAATTAGTATTACTGATATTAGATTGTTAAGAAGAATGGTTAGAGATAAAAAATTCCGTAATAGTAAAGCAGAAGAAACAATGGCTATGTGGCCAAGTGTTCGTCGTGGTGAATTTAGATGGATTTATGATAATCAAGAAGGAGTAAATTTTGTTTTTAATTCAGAACTTACATATGAACTTTGTGTAATGAAAAAATATGCTTTACCAATGCTTGAAGAAATTGATTCCGAAAGTCCTTATTATATTCAAGCTAATCGCTTAATTAAATTCTTAAAATACTTTAAAGATATTCCAGATGATTGGATTCCTTGTAACTCCATTTTAAGAGAATTTATTGGTGGTTCTTCATTCTATAAAAAGTAATCAATAAAAAAAACGAATTTCAGAAATTAATTGAGATTCGTTTTTAAATTGCTAATAAAAGATTAATATATTATAATATATTAGAAAATGTGGTGCATAAAATTGAAAAAAATACTAATTATTATTGTAATTTTTTTTAATATAACAACTTTATTTGCTTGTGCAAATGAAGAAGTAAATCATACTCATGATTTTCTAACTGAATATAAATATGATAATACTAATCACTGGTTAGAATGTGAATGCGGTGAAAAAAAGGATGAAGAAGGTCATACTATAACTAAAAATGATTCATATGAAGCTAGTATTTGTATAAAATGTAGTGCGGTTTTTACACAAAAAGAAGCATACCAAAAGATAAAAAGTATTGGTGTTGATCCAAATAAACCTCATAATGCTTACCAGGTGTTAATATATTCGTTTTTTGACGGTAATGGCGATGGATATGGAGATTTAGCTGGTTTAGAAGAAAAACTTTCTTATATCAAAGATTTAGGTTGCGATATTATTTGGCTAAGTCCGATAATGGAAAGTGAATCATATCATGCTTATGATATTACTTCATTTTATAAAATAGATCCTAAAATTGGTACAATTGATGATTACTTATCTTTAGTTAGCAAAGCTCACAGTATGGATATGAAGATTATCTTAGATATGCCTATAAATCATACATCACTTAATCATGAATGGTTTATTAAGTATATTGAAGGAGATGCTAAATATAGTGAATATTATCAAGCTAAAGATAATAAAGTTACATATGGAAATAGTAGCAGTATGGGTAATGTAGCTAGATTTTATACTCATAATGCTTCTGGAAAAACATATTTTGCTTCATTTGGTTCAACGATGCCTGATTTAAATTATCAAAGTAAAACATTACAAAATGCAATTTATGATGTGTTTGACTATTGGATGGCGCTTGGTACAGATGGGTTTAGATTTGACGCTGTAAAACATTTATTTGATCCAAATGAAATTCCAGCTAGTAATGATTCTGTGAAATTAAATAATAAATTTTTCCAGGATTTAAGTGCTCATTTGAAAGATATTAATCCAAATATTTATCTTTTAGGAGAAAACTATTCAGGTCAATATGAGGTTAAGATGTATGCGGAATCATTTGATTCAGAGTTTGATTTTGATTCGTGGCAAAAAGGCTTAGGCGCTGTAACTACGAAAAATGCCTGGGGTGGAAATGATGGTAGAATTTATTTTGATGATACTGTTGTTTGTAATACTAATGAACTTGTAGATATAAATCCAAATTGGATTCCTACTTTTATGAGTGGAAATCATGATGTAACTAGAGCTCGTTCTTATATTTATGATGCTTATAAAGACGGTAATGGCAATCCAACATTAACTGCTATAGAAGAACTTGCTGCATTAAAATTATATGCCGCAATGATTATGTTACGTAGTGGCATTCC
>CAZSIA010000193.1:0-3014 GCA_964606905.1 uncultured Anaeroplasmataceae bacterium
TCATTGAATGAGGAATGAAACAGAAACTTTTATAAAGTTTTATAGGTTTTCAAAAGCAGTATAAAAATACCTAGTAGAGTAATAGTTGCTCTTTAAGAAAAAATACTTATTCAGCAAAATGAATAAGCGCTTAAATCTCTATTAATCTCACTAAAATAGGTGATTCTTTGTGTAAGGTAATTGATTTTTAAAAAAAGTTTTATTCTAAAGGTGAAATGTTTAAAAAAAGTATCTAGATTTTTGCTGTGTTACAATTTAAAATATTATTAATAGATTATTTTGCGTTATTTTTATTTTGTACTAAGGTGGGATAATATGATGGATACATTTATATTTGGAAGTTATTATTATAGTGATAATGAAAAAAAACCAATTGAATGGTTGGTGTTAGATAAAGTAGGTAGTAAATTATTTTTACTTAGTAAATATGCATTAGATATACATTGTTATTATGAAAAACTTAAAAGTATAACATGGGAATCTTCTAATATTAGGTCGTGGCTTAATAATGATTTTTTATTTAGTGCTTTTAATGAGGATGAATTAAAGAAAATTCAAACCACTAAAATTAAAAATCATGATTATTATCCTAATAATACTAATGGTGGAAACTTGACATATGATAAAGTATTCTTGCTTAGCGAAGAAGATGTTTTAAAATACTTTAAAGAACCAGTTGAAAGAGTTTGTAGCGGTACTCCTTATGTAGTTAATAAAGGAGGTTACACAGAAGATAGTGTTTTAAAAGGTGAAAAGGTTTATTGGTGGTTAAGAACAATTGGTTTTAATAGTGCTGTTGCATTGAATGTTGATCAAGAAGGAGAAATTCATAGTAGAAGTGTTTCTTGTGATTATTATGCTATTAGACCTGCAATTTTTATTGATTTAGAGGCAAATTGTGATTTGTTTGTTTTAGAAGAAGAAAAAAACGTTTATTTTGGTAAGTATTTTTTAAACGATTCAATAAATAAAGAAGCAATCTTATGGCGTATTTTAACTGAAAGTGATGATGCAATAATGCTTATTAGTAAATATGGCTTAGAATATATGCCATATACTACTAATAATAATTTATTATGGAAAGACTGTGATGTATATAAGTGGTTAAATAATGAATTTTTAAACACTGCATTTACAAAAGAAGAAGCAAAGATTATTATAGGTGATATAGTTTTATTAACAGTAGATGAGGCAAAAGAATTATTTTGGGATCGAAAAGATCGGATATGCCAAGCTACAAAATATGTTTTGGATAAAGGATGTTATAAGGAAAAAAATAATAATGTCTTTTATTGGCTTAAGAGTGATGAAACATTAAATAATACTAGTTTAGTTAATAGTAATGGAAGTGTTAATTGTTTAGGTTTACCTAAAGCGATACCTAATGTTATTCGTCCTGTTATTTGGATTAGGAAAAGTAGATTATTATAGGTGTAACAGAATCAGCATTTTTTTGCTGTTTTGCTAGTAAAAAAATACCTGTTTTAAATGACTTTGAACGAAAACGTATTTAAAACATTTTGATAAAAAATAAGTAGTAGAAATAATTTTGGAGGCTAAGAATACATTTTGGATAATGCTATAATAATGTACGAAAAGCAAAAGAACCTTGAAAAAAATGTTAATGAGTGTGAAAACAATGAAGATATAATAACATGTTTAAATAATAGGTATTTTATACAAATCAAACATATGGTTTGTATAAGTTCGATTTTTTGGATCGAATTAATTGAACAATAAATTATAATTTATAGAGGTATTGATATAAAAGTTAGTATAAAAGATTATGAAGAATATTTATATGACACATATAAGAATCATGGTATTGATTTAAGTTTATTTATGAAATTAGTCGAAGAAATTGGAGAGGTTGCTGAAGTTTTAAAATAAACACGATGGAAGAAAAGTAAATGATAATGAAGATTTAAAGACTCTATTAGCAAATGAATTAGTTGATGTTATTCATTATGTTTTTTCGATTGCTACATTAAATAATATAGATTTAAATAAAACTATTATTGAAAAAGATAAAAAAGCGTCAATCAAATATAACCATAAGAAGAATTTGATAAAAAACAATTTTGCAAATGGAAACAGATTCAATGACATCAGTTAGGTCCTTAAATTTTATTAAAGAAACAAATATATAAATTCAAATTAATAAAGTAGGTGAAGTTAAATGGATAGATGCAAATTAGAATATATGATTAAAAATTTTGATATAAAACAAAAAAAGAAAATAATTCAAGAAATAGATCCATATGGAAGTTATAAATTCATAAAAGATTATAGTAATTTTTTACTTGATCCTGAAACTGAAGATTTTAACATATTAATTCAAATACCGGAAATTTTATATATTCCTGGCGAAAAGGAACTTTTTATAAAAGAATTTATTGAACAATATAAATTAATTAATGAATTATGTATAGAAAATAATATATATCCTTTTTTTAAAGATTATACTAATGTAGCTGAATGTGAAATGACAAGATTAGACATTGTTAAAATCGTTCCAGAAGAAAGACTAAATGAATTTTTTGGTGTGAATAGCATTAGAGATTATGAACCACCTGTATACAACAAAAAATGATTATTTATAGATAAGAAAGTGAATATTATGAAAGTGATATATAATAAACCAAAAGATGATTGTAATTATTTAAAAAAATTCAATGATAAACTCTTTTGAACTTATTATTATAGATTATTTTTTATACGCCCTTTATATAAAATGAAATATATCAATTTATATTTAATGTTTGAATGAAGTAAAAGATAATAAAAAATAAACTAAAAAAGGATAATATTTTATAAAAAAAGCCTTTTTTGTTTAACAAAAATAAAAAAACGTGTTATACTATTAGATGTAGAAAAAATATATATATTTTTAGGAGGAATTAATTATGCCTTTAGTTAACTCAAAGGAAATGTTTCAAAAAGCCTATGAAGGCGGATATGCAATTGGTGCATTTAATGTATACAACATGGAAATTGTTCAAGCAATTACTGAA
>CAZSIA010000194.1:0-3013 GCA_964606905.1 uncultured Anaeroplasmataceae bacterium
TAATATCAAATCGCACATCTGAATCTGCCATTTGATATTACAAAAATAAAAGTTGAAACAATCAATTTAGAAATAGATAAAATTGCATTAATTAATATGATTAACAATTGTTATAAAGAACAAAATATTTCAGTTGATGAAAACGACATTTTAAAATTGTGTAATCATCCAGCTTATAACAATAAATTATGGATTAAGATAGAAGAAAACAGAACAATGATTGCTAGTGGCATTGCTGAATATGATAAAGAATTAAATGAAGGAATTCTAGAATGGATTCAAGTTTTACCTGAACATCAAAAGAAAGGATATGGAAAAGCTATAGTTAATTCATTATTGAGAGAACTTAAAAATCTGGGTGCCAAATTTGTTACTGTATCAGGTAACTTAGATAATAATACTAACCCAGAAAAACTATATAGAAGTTGTGGTTTTACTGGTGATGATACTTGGTATATATGTAAGAAACAGGAGATGAAATTATGACGATTTCTAATTTAATAACTAAATATAAAGAATTATGTTTGAAATTCAATATTCCAATTGAGGTTGAATTAACAAATGGTAATTCTCCTATTCAAGGAATCAGAGACAATGCAATCTATTTAAATATTGATTTAATATCACCTGATGATTTTGAAATGTATTTAGCATATAACGTTCGACAAATTCTTTTACCTAAATTAATCTTAGAAACACCAAGATTAATATTAAGAAAATTTGAGTTAAAAGATGAAGATGATTGCTTTGAATTTTTAAGTGATAAGCAAACATGTTTAGATGATGGAGGTTATTTACCATTTGCTGAAAAGAATGAAGAATACTATCAATTAATGAATAAATTCTTAAATGATAATGGAAGATTAATGATTTATTCAAAAGAGCATCATAAAGTCATTGGAACAATCAATCTAATGGAAATTTCAGATAGAGCTGTTGAATGCAAGGAAGTCGGATATGTCATTAGTCCAAATCACCGTAGAAAAGGCTATGCATATGAAGCGGTAAGTAATCTAGTAAAACTATTATTAGATGATTTAAAACTTGATATGATTATCGCTGGATGCTTTGAAGATAATATTGCGTCAAAGAAGATGCTTGAAAAACTAGACTTCACATTTGAAGGAAGAAAACGCAAAGCTTTATGGGATGCTGTAGAGGGTCCTAAAGACTTACTTTATTTCTTTAAAGAAAAATAATTTGAAAATGACGAATTATTAAGGAGGAGTAATTATGGCAAGCAGTTATTATAAACCTTGTAAAGAACTAGATAGATGTCTAGAATTAGATCAATATTGGGAAAAAGATATGAAGAAATGGTTTGAAGGATATTTAGTCATTGCTGAAGAAACATCGTATGCGTTAGCTGAATGTCAAGTTGGATTTGCATATCTTGAAGGTATTGGGACAGAAAAAAACTTAGAAAAAGCATTATATTGGACAACTCGTTCTGCTGAACATGGAGATAGGGATGGACAATGTAATTTAGCTTGGATTTATGAAGAAGGTCTATGCGGAGAAGTAAATATAGAGAAAGCTAAATATTGGTATAAAAAATCAGCATTACAAGACCATGATTTATCAATTGAAAAATGTAAAGAATATAATATTGAATTATAATATATTTCAATTGCACTAGGAGGTGTAACCAATGAATGCAACTTTTAAAATAAATGGAATACAAATTGAAACTGAAAGATTAATACTTCGTCCTTTTGAGCAATCTGATTTAGATGATTTTTTTGAATATGCTAAAGTTGAAGGTGTTGGTGAAAGAGCCGGATGGAAACATCATGAAAGTAAAGATGAATCTCAGCAAATATTAAATAGTTTTATTAGCCACGATAAAACATTTGCGATTGTTTTAAAAGAAAATAATAAAGTAATTGGTTCACTTGGTGTTGAAGAATATGGAATGGAAGAAGCTCTAACTGAATTTTTTGAATATCAAGGTAGAGAAATTGGTTATGTGTTATCAAAAGATTATTGGGGTAAAGGATTAATGCCAGAAGCTGTTAAAGCAGTAATTGATTATTTATTTAACGTTAGAAAACTAGATTTCTTAACATGTGGTTATTATGAGTTTAATAATCAATCAAAAAAAGTACAGGAAAAGTGTGGTTTCAAACCATATAGAAAACTAATGATGGAAACTAGATTAGGAACTGAAGAACAAGGTATTTTAAATTTACTCGTTAATCCTAATAAAAATATTAAGTTAGTATTTTCTCATCCAGAAACTTTAATTTATGAATTAGGAGAATAAGTATATGAGTTGTTTAATTTGTGATAGAATTCAAATGATCAAAGATGGAAAAAATCCATACTTTGTATGTGAACTTGAAACTGGTTATGTAGTTTTAGGTGATTATCAAAGATTCAAAGGATATACATTATTTTTATGTAAAGAACATATTACTGAATTACATTTTTTAGAACCTACTTTTAAAATGAAATATCTTGAAGAAATGTCATTAGTTGCAGAAGCCGTTTATAATGTTTATAAGCCTGATAAAATGAATTATGAATTATTAGGAAATGGTGATTCACATATTCATTGGCACTTATTTCCAAGATATAATGGTGATTTAAATGAATATGGAAATAACGGAAAAGGTCCTGTTTGGTGGTTACCAAAAGAAGAAATGTGGAATTCTAAATTTAAACCTTCAACCGAAGAATTAGAAATTTTAACAAACCAATTAAAAGTTGAAATTGAGAGATTGTTAAACAAAAAAAGATAGGAGATGCTTTCAAATGGGATACATAATGGACTTAAGAAAAATAGTTGGACATAGAACACTATTAATGCCATGTGCAGGAGCAATTATTGGTGATGGTAAAGGTAATGTTTTACTTCAATTAAGAAAAGATGATAAAACATGGGCAACTCATGGTGGTAGTATTGAACTAGATGAAAGAGTTGAAGATGCTATGATTAGAGAAATAAAAGAAGAAACAGGATTAACTGTTTTAGAGTATAAGTTATTAAATATCTATTCGGGTCCAGAAC
>CAZSIA010000195.1:0-3001 GCA_964606905.1 uncultured Anaeroplasmataceae bacterium
TGATAACGAAAAAATGATAAATGGTAGGAAGTTTACTTATACCGTAGCTACTAAAGAATTTACTTTTGATTTGCCACTAAAAGGTTTTGATGCGCAAGTTTTTTCTTCGTTTAATCCAAGATTAAATAGCAATAATGATTTTAAATCACGTTTAGAAAATGAAATTTATAAATTATCAATTGCTAGTGGTGAATTTCGGTTTGAATCGTCTTTATACTCTAAAAGTAAAGGTTTAAGATATTATTCAGTTAATATAAAAAACTCTGAAAGTGATCCTAATATTATTGATGGAATTATTTATGATGTTACAAATGAGAAGAATTTACTTTCTAAAATGGTTCATGCTGAAAAATTACGTTCCATTGGTGAATTAGCTAGTGGTATTGCCCATGATTTTAACAATCATTTAATGGTTATAACTGGTTCTTGTGAACTTTTAGAAATGCAAGAATTGAGTGAAAAACAAAAAGCATATGTAAAAAATATTTACCAAAGTGCGAAAAAAAGCAGTGAACTAATTAGAAAGTTATTACAATTTGGTAGAGCAGAAGATTATGAAAATCAAAAAATTGATTTAATTGATATAGTTAATGACGCAAAAGACATAATGAGTCATACGACAAAAAATAAGACAAAAATTCATTTTACTACAAATTTAAAAGAAGCTGTGATTATTGGGAATATTAGTTCTATCGAAAATTCAATTATTAATTTAATTAAAAATGGAATAGACGCAATGAATGATAATGGTTGCATTTATATTGATTTAACCGCTGAATATTTGGATAAAGTTCCACCAAATTCAATTTTATCAACTACTCCAGAAGGCTTTTATTATAAATTAGAAATTAAAGATGAAGGCAGTGGAATAAGTGATGAGATTAAGGAAAAAATTTTTAATCCTTTTTTCACAACTAAAGATAAACAAAAAGGTACTGGTTTAGGGTTATCAACAGTTTTATCAACTATTTTAGAACATGAAGGTATCATTACTGTTTCTAGTAAAAAAGGTATTGGTTCTAAATTTACACTTTATTTTAAAACATTAGATGAACCAATTTTGAAAAAAGAAAGATATCATATAATGTTAGTTGAAGATGAAGAATTGGTAAGAGATGTGATTAGTGAAGTTTTGACTGATTTATCTTATCATGTTGTTTGTTTTTCAAATGCTCACGAAGCGTTAGATTATTATAAAAAGAATCTTTCTGAAATTGACGTTATTATTTCTGATATGCGTATGCCTAATATGAATGGTCTACAATTATATAAAAAGATAATTTCCCTAAATCCCAAAGCTTTATTTATTATGTTAAGCGGTTTTATTGATGAGATTGAACTTGTAGAAGACGAAAATACTTTAATTTTAGCTAAACCAATAACAGTTAAAAATATCGATTTGGCTATAAAAAAATTATTAAAACTTTAGTAATTTAAAGAATTCTTGCAAGTATATAAATGGTGATGAAATATGCTTCCAAGAGAAAAAATGATTATATACGGTGCTCAAAATTTGACGGAATCGGAACTTTTAGCTATTATTTTAGGTGTAGGAAGTAGTAGCGAAAATGTTTTTGAACTAGCAAATAAAATAATTAGTGAATGTGATAACTTAAAAGAATTATTAGATATTACCTATGAAGAGTTAATAAAAATAAAGGGTATTAAGCAAGCTAAAGCTACTAAAGTAATAGCTTCAATTGAGTTTGCTAAAAGAATTTTTGAGTATAAACCGGTTAAACAGAAATTAGATAATCCACACTCAATTTACTCCTTTATGCACTTAGAACTTGAAAATAAGAATCATGAGGAGTTTTTTGTTTTGTATTTAGATAAAAGATTAAGATTGATTAAGAAAGTATTACTTGCAAAAGGTGGAATGGATGTTTTAGGTTTTGCGATAAAAGATATTTTTAAATATGCCGTTAAATTTGATTCTAATAATTTAATATTAATTCATAATCATCCTAGTGGTACTTTACGTCCTAGTGATAGTGATATTGAAACAACAAATAAAATTGTTTTAGCTGCTAAAAATTTAGAAATATGTGTTATTGATCATTTAATAATTAGTGAAGAAGGATACTATAGTTTTTTAGAAAATCATAAAATATAAAAATATTTAATAAACTTATTTGGTGATATAAATGAAGCGTAATAATTTAAGAAATTTGTTTTCTTTGTTACTTGTTGTTTTATCTTTATATTTATTAGATAATACAAAACTAAATAAGTATGTTGGTTATGAAAAAGTAAAGGAATATATAAAAACTGATATTAACATTTTTGGCATAGCTAAAGGTTTTTTTGGCGATAAAATATATTCTTTTTATAATTTAACTACAAATGTTTCTACTACGATAATTAAAAAGGAAAAATATGGGGATGGTTATTTAGTTTATCAAAACGATAATTATTTATATTCAACATATGTTGGTAGTGTTATTAAAATAGTAAAAGAAGGAGATTATTATTCAATTGTTATTAGCAAAGAAAATGAAAAGATCCTTTATAAAAAAATTGTTGATATTAATGTTTCTTTATATCAAAAAATTGAAGCTGATACATTAATTGGAACCTTTATTGAATTTTATTATTATGAAGAAATTTAAAATTCATTATTCGTTTTTTTTGGTGTTTTTGATGGCTTTTTTAGTTGGATTAAGTAAAGAAATTCTGTTAATATTGTTTGTTTTATTAATTCATGAAATGGGTCACTTGACTTTCATTGCATTGTTTAGAAATACAATATCAAAAATAACGCTTTATCCATTTGGTGGTGTTATTCTTTATGAAAATAAAAATGATTTTATTTATAAATCTTTTTTGATAACAATAGGTGGCTTGTTATTTAATTTCATATTTTATTTTATTTTTTATTTTTTAAATTTAAATCTTTTAGCTGATATCAATTTTTATTTTATCTTGGTGAATTTGTTGCCAATTTATCCACTTGATGGTGGAAGAGTCTTTATTATTTTGTTATCTTTGCTTATTCCGT
>CAZSIA010000196.1:0-2990 GCA_964606905.1 uncultured Anaeroplasmataceae bacterium
ATAATGTTGGTACAGTTTGTAGTAGTTTCTTTAAGAAAAATTTAAAGAATCATTCAGTAGAGTATTTATATGCATTACAAAGCATTTTTCCATTTGAACTTCATGAGAAAATTATTGATAGTAGTAGTATTTGTTGTTTTAAAATTTCAAATAGAGCTAATAAGATTAAATTTATTTCAGAAGCGATGGATAGTTATATTAATAATGAAGTTTTTATGTATGTAAAGAAGAATAAAGATAATTACGCATATTGGGGAAGAGCGGGTTATTTTTGGAAGTATTTTAGAAAGATGGATTTAGAAAAAATCCTTTCATTTAAAGAAAAACTCCTTTATAAGGAGGTGAAAAAAGATGAGTAGTTATGACTTTTCTTTGGCTGAGTATATAAATTCCCCTTTGAAAAATGATTTCGAATTTACTTTTAATTCGCCAAAAGTTGTCGAATTTCTTAAAAAATTAGTATCTAGGTGGTTTGACTTTAGTATAATTAGATGGTATCATATAAAAGAAATAAGAGAAATTCTTATAGATGAAGAAATTTTAGATAATTTTTATATAAACCTTGAATTTAAGCTTTCACCAAGGGCTTATATGAAAGATAATGGAATGATATTTTTATCATTAGGTGCTCTTTTGTTTCGATCTTCTATGACTACTTTAAAAGTACTTTGTCATGAACTAGCTCATCTATGGCTTAGCCAACAACCCTTTTATCAGGAGCTTAAGAAATTAAATAAAGAATTTAAAGAAAAATATTCTAGTATATCTTATGTTTATCTGATGTCTCCAATTGAACTTTACGCAATGACTGTTTCTTTGTCAATGATGAAGGAGATAGAGGGCTCATTAGTTAAAAAAAAACATATAAAAAGATGGAGTAGGCTTATAGATGATGAGAGTTTAAAAATCAAAAAATTAAATGATTTAATATTAACTTTATAGGTTAATAAAAATTAAAAGAAGTATGGAGTGTAATTGAGTTATGAAAAAGAATCCAAGTGAAATCAAAAAAGAAGAAAAAATTGATGAAATTTTAGAACAATATATTTCACAAACAGAAGATGATGAAGATATTCATTTCGAACATTATGATTGGACATATAACGACAGCGGTTGTTGTTGCTAGTTTTTTATGTTTGGATATTTTAGACCATATCACGCTAATTTAACCAATTCTGAAAAAAGGTTATTTGAATCTTATTATTGTAGAATATGTTATTGTTTACGTAATACAGGCGGCCAATTGGCACGCTTTTTTACCACTTATGATGGTGCTATTTATTCTATGATTGTTGATTTACAAACAAAAGCTTCTCCACCACCACATCTAGCTTGTGAAAGATTTGGTAAGAAGAATGTGAAATTTTTTGCCAGAGATGAAGTTGGGATGAAGATGGCTCATTTATCGCTTATTAGTTTTGGTGAGAAGATTCGTGATGATAAAATTGATGAAGATGGTATTAAAGTTAAAATTGCTTCCTTGTTGTTTTCTAAAACGATTGAAAAAGCTAAAAAAATCGAACCACTTATTGCTGAAAGTTCTTATTTAGGTAATGAAAAGATTAATACATTACAAAATTCTAATGAATCTTTAAGTAAGATATTTGCCGCTTATGGTGATATGGCTTGTGGATCAATTTCTCATTTTATTACAATGACTAAAGAAACAGAAGAATTAGTTAGAAGTATTTCTGAATGGATTTTTTTAGTTGATATGATTTGTGATTATGATGAAGACTATAAGAATAATACTTTTAATGGATTTAAAAAAGAAGGTTATCCTACTTTAAGTTTATATTTTGATACATTTTATCAAGAACTATTAGAAGTTATTAATAAGATGTCAGACCGCTTAGTTGAGGCGATTATGGCTGTTCGTGATAATTCAAGTGTTTGGAATACGTTATATAAAATAATAATGCATGCGGTTAATACTGTAATTCCAAACATCCTTATTGGTAAAGATGTTAAGTTCCATTATTTTATTGATTTGTTTGAAAGAATTAAGTATAATAAGCAAGTTAAAAAAGATATTAAGCGTTTAAAGGTAAAAAATTATGAAGAAAGTTGAAGTTATTTTAAAAGTTACAGAAGCTTGTAATCTAAAATGTAAATATTGTTATAATGGACAAGAGTCTTTACAAAAAGATATTTTATCCTTAGAAAGATTTGAAAAACTTTTAAAGGTTCTTTCAACAGGTTACAATATTATCCATATTATTTGGCATGGTGGAGAACCGCTTTGTGCAGGCCTTGACTATTTTAAAAAAGCTATTGATTTAGAAAAAAAGATTCGTTTAGAAAATAATGTTGTTATTGAAAATAGTCTTCAAACAAATGCGACTTTAATTAATAGTAAATGGATTAGTTTCTTTAAAGAACATAATATTCGTGTTGGTGTTTCTTTTGATGGAATTAATAATGATAAATATCGTCAAAATAAAGATAAAGTATTAAGAGGGATGAAGTTATTAAGGGAAGCTGGTTTAGGTTTTGGTTGTAACGCAGTTGTAGCTGATGATGATTATGACTTGATTGCTAATTATAATTATTTTAAATCACTTAATATCGCGTTTGATTATAGTAAAGTTTTACCTGAAGGTGGGGCTAAAGATACTATTAGTGTTAGTTCAAAGGTTTTCGCAGAAAAAATGAAGGAATTATTTGATTTGTGGATTTATGATACAGATGGTGTCTCTATTAGAACCTTTGCTACATATTTAAGCATGGTTAGTGGCGGAAAATTTAGAATTTGTTCATTTTGTTCGTGTCATATGAAATATCTAAGTATTACACCAAATGGTATGATTTATAATTGTGCAAGAGCGAGTTTAGCTAATTATCCATTTGGTAATATTGATGATTTTAATAATGTTAAAGAAATTTTTTCTTCTAAGGGAGCTTTAGAATTAATTAAAGGATCTGTAGTAAGAAGAGAAAAATGTAAAGAAAATTGTGAATATTTTAATGTATGTGCAGGTGGTTGTAGT
>CAZSIA010000197.1:0-2990 GCA_964606905.1 uncultured Anaeroplasmataceae bacterium
GAATAAACGCTTCTTTAATCTCTGCATTTTCAAAGATGAACTCAAAAGCAGTCATATTAAGATTGTTTTCAATAATTACTGCATTACAAAGGTCAACATATAACAACAAACAAGTTAATACTAAAACCACTAAAGAAACAACCGCAACTATTATATTTTTAACAGTATTTGCTTTTCCACCAAACTTAACATAGAAAAAGTTACCTAAGAATACTGCTAAAACCGCTGTTAATGCTGATAGGAAACCTAGCATATATAAAATATACCAAGCAATAGCACCAATAGCTGCACCTAATAATGCACCTAAAGTTCCTTTTAGATAATTATTTGGTTGTTCGTTATAAATTGCTTCTTCTGCTTCAGCAGCACTTTCTACTTCGCTCAAACATTTACTATCTAATGATACATAAATATCATTAATGCGAATTGTTTTTAACATTTCATCAGTTTCTCCACAACAACAACAATATCCAACACCACGTGCTTCATTTTCACTAAGAAAAGCAATTGTTGCGTCTAATTTTTCAACAACTTTTTTAAGTGCTGACTTAAAAGTCATTCCGTTTACTACCGCTGAAATACCATACGCTGACACTTCAACATTTGTCATTGCTGTAGTAGATGTATTGTGGAATATTTTTAATGCTTTTGCTTTTACATTACCATTACTGTGAAAATTTAAATGAACAAAAATTTGTTGAACTACAACTACTGTTACTTCATATCCTTTATAATTTCCGTAAAACACATTATTCAGTTTTTCTTCTAAACCTAAAGCTTCATTAATTTTTTTAGTATACATTCCCATTTCTATCACTCCTATTCGACAACATTATACAACATTTTGTAAAATATGACCACCTTTTTTGTTATAATTATAATAGGAAGTGGTAAAAATGAGCAAAATTGAAAAATTAAAAAAAATAATTGAAGAAAGTCTTAATGTAGTAATATTTACAGGAGCAGGAATCAGTGTTGCTTCAGGCATTCCAGACTTTAGAAGTGCAAATGGCCTTTACAACCAAGAAAGCGGAATAAAAGCTACACCTGAAGAGATAATTTCTAATTCTTTTTTCAAATTATATCCAACTGATTTTTTTAAATTTTACAAAGAAAAAATGATTTATGAAAATGCGAAACCAAATCTAGCTCACTATTTTTTTAAGGATTTACAAAACGATAAAAACGTCACAATCATAACTCAAAACATCGATGGTTTGCACTCCATTGCAGGTTCAAACGATGTATTAGAACTTCATGGTAGTATTCACCGTAATTACTGTATGAAATGTAAAAAATTTTATACTCTTAAAAATATAATGGAAAGCTCAACGATTCCAAGATGTAATTGTGGTGGAATAATAAAACCAGATGTAGTATTATATGAGGAAGCATTAAACTATAACACAATCGAAAAAAGTATCAAAAAAATAGCTAATGCAGATTTATTAATAGTCACCGGAACAAGTTTAATTGTCCAACCTGCAGCTTCATTTATCACATACTTTACAGGTAAAAATTTAGTATTAATAAATAAAGAAAAAACACCATACGACCATTATGCATCACTTGTAATTAACGATGATATAATAACGGTAGTAAAAGAATTAAAATCCTATTATCTTTAGATAATAGGATATTTTCTTACTTATAGATAGAAAACAAATTTTTAAAATAAATCAAAAGCATCAAATAAAACACTTTATTATCTGTCATTTCTGGATGAAATTGTAAAGCAATAATCGGATATTTTTTATGAATTAAACATTCCACTTCTCCATCCAAACTATAGTATAAAACTTTCAAATTTTTACCCAATAATTTTACACTTTGATGATGATACGAGTTCACAACTTCAACAGGCGAAAAATCTAAAAATTGTTCCACTAAAATAATCTTATGACTTCCCTGTATGTGGTTAAATATATGTTGTTTCAATGTTCCTTCAAAATAAATATTAATCATTTGTAACCCTCTACAAATCCCTATTAAAGGTTTCATATTTTTAATTGCATAATCAATAACTTTCAAATCCAACTCATCTATTTCATCCGCTACATCAAAAGATTGAAAATTTTCTTCTTTATATAACTTTGGATTAGCATCCGCTCCACCAATAATTGCAAAACCATCGCACATCGCGCACACGTGCGTAATTTTATAAGGATAAATAAAAATAATGTCAAAATCTTTAAAATACTCAGTATATCTTTTTTTAACAAAATAATAATCTAAATCACTTCTTACAGTTATCCCTAATATCAAACTATTCTCCTTAAAAAAATAAAAACGCCATCACGGCGTTAATTATAATAAACTTTCAATTTTTTTAACTTCATTAAATGCAAATTCTGTAGGTGAAGGACGTCCTAAAAATTCAATTAATACTGTAACGATTTCCTTTTCTTCATTCACTGCTGAAACTTCTACAATCTTATCAGTAAATGGACCAGTAATAATTTGAACTTTATCTCCAACATGGAAATTGTATACTGGTTTTTCCATCAATCCAATACTGCGTAAAATTCCATTTATTTCATCTGGTGGAAGCGGAACTGGTTTAGCACCTTTCCCACTTGAACCTAAAAACCCAGTAACTTTTGGTGTATTTCTAACAATAAACCATGATTTTTCAGTTACAATCATTTCAACAAATACATAACTAGGGAACATTTTACGAGTCTTAATTACTCTTGTCCCATCTTTTTTTACATCTTCATATTCTTCTTCTGGAATTAAAACATTAAATATGTAGTCTTGTTGACCCATTGTTTCAATACGTCTTTCAAGGTCTTCTTTTACAGAATTTTCAAATCCAGAATATGTTTGAATAATATACCATCTTCTGTCGTTATTCATAAAGCACCTCGTCTAATTAAAAGTTTCTTTCAATAAAACCTAATAAAGCACCAATAAATGATTCATATAGTAAGAATACTAACGCAATAACAATAATGAAAATAAATACACGTGTTGCATTTGCGACGAAT
>CAZSIA010000198.1:0-2989 GCA_964606905.1 uncultured Anaeroplasmataceae bacterium
CGTTTCCGTCAAAACTTATTAGGTAAACGTGTTGATTATTCAGGTCGTTCTGTTATCGTTGTAGGACCAGATTTAAAAATGTATCAATGCGGTATTCCACGTGAAATGGCATTAAACTTATTTAAACCATTTATCATTCGTGAATTAATGAAAACACCTGATAAATCAATTTCAATTTCTTCTGCAAAACGCATGATTGAACGTCAAGAAAATCGTGTTTGGGAAATCTTAGAAGAAGTTGTAAAAGAACATCCAGTATTATTAAACCGTGCGCCTACATTACATAGATTAGGTATCCAAGCATTCGAACCAAAATTAATTGATGGTAAAGCTATTAGATTATATCCATTAGCAACAACAGCATTTAATGCGGATTTCGACGGTGACCAAATGGCTGTGCATTTACCACTTTCTCCAGAAGCTCAAGCAGAAGCTCGTTTATTAATGTTATCAAGTAATAACATCTTAAACCCTAAAGATGGTAAACCAGTAGTTACTCCATCACAAGATATGGTTTTAGGTAACTATTATTTAACTATGGAACGTTTAGGTGAAAAGAATGAAGGTCATTTCTATCGTGATTATTCAGAAGCATACTTAGCTTATAAAAATGGTGAAATTACATTACATACTCGTATCTTCTTAGATCCAAAGAGTATTTCAAGTAGTAAGTTTACATCATCACAATTAAAGAAATTTATCTTAACTACATTAGGTAAAATGATTTTCAATAAAATATTACCTGAAGAATTCCCTTATTTAAATGAACCATCATTATCTAACTTAATCGATAAAACTCCTGATAAATATTTCATGGAAAGACATGTAAGTTTAACTGAATATCAAAACTTTGTATCTAATAACCCAGAATTACAAAATCTTGAACATCCACAAAAGAAATTACTTGTTCGTCCATTCCCTAAGAAATTCTTATCTCAAATTATCGACGAAGTATTTAAACGTTATCAAATTACTGAAACAAGTAGAATGTTAGATAACTTGAAAGATTTAGGTTTCAAATATTCAACAATTTCTGGTTTAACTATTTCAGCTTCTGACGTTATTGTTTTAGAAGAAAAAGAAGAATTAATCAAACTTGCTGAAAAGAATATTGATGAAGTTACAGAAATGTATAACTTAGGTTTAATTACTAATAAAGAGCGTCGTACTTTAGTTACTAAAGAATGGCAAAAAGTTCGTGACGAAACTGAAAAGAAACTATGGCAAAACTTACAACAACATGATGATAACCATATTTTTATCATGGCTGACTCTGGAGCCCGTGGTTCTAAATCAAACTTTGCCCAATTAGCCGGAATGCGTGGTCTGATGAACGATACATCAGGTGGGGTTATCGAAGTGCCAGTTAAAGCAAACTTCTTAGAAGGTTTAAGTGTATCTGAATACTTCATTTCAACACATGGTGCTCGTAAAGGTTCAACAGATACAGCGTTAAAGACAGCTGAATCAGGATATTTGACTCGTCGTTTAGTAGACGTCAGTCAAGATGTTATTGTTTCTACAGAAGACTGTGGAACATACAAAGGTATTTGGATGGAAGAAATTCCTGGTGAAAAAGAACCAATTGTTGCTTTATTTGATAGAATTATTGGTCGTTTTGCAGCAAAAGATGTATTGCATCCAAAAACAGGTGAAGTCATCGTTCGTCGTAATGAATATATTACTAACGAAATTGGTGAAATCATTAAAAATGCTGGTATTAAAACTGTATGTATCCGTTCTAATTTAACTTGTGATGCGAGATATGGTGTTTGTATGCGTTGTTATGGACGAAACCTAGCTACAAATAAGATTGTTGAAGTTGGGGAAGCAGTTGGTACAATTGCGGCTCAATCAATCGGTGAACCTGGTACACAGTTAACAATGCGTACATTCCATACAGGTGGGGTTGCTTCAACAAGTGATATCACACAAGGTTTACCTCGTGTACAAGAATTATTTGAAGCACGTAATCCTAAAGGTAAAGCTATTATTTCTGAAATAAACGGTAAAGTTGAAGAAATAACTCGTCAAAAGAATGGTATTGTAGTAATTATTAATAGTGGTACTGAAGAAGGTAGTAAAAAATATACTTTAGATGCTACTGCAGAATTATTAATTAAGAAAAATCAACAAGTTGTTCGTGGACAAAAATTAATGAAGGGTTCTATCTCTCCTCGTGAATTGTTACGTGTAACAGACGCTATTACTGCACAAAAATATATTATTGAAGAAGTTCAAAAAGTATATCGTGCAACAGGGGTAGAAATTTCAGATAAGCATATCGAAATCATTGTAAGACAAATGATGAGAAAGATTGAAGTTGTTACTCAAGGTGATACACAATTATTACCAGGTAGCGAAGTAAGTATTCATGAATTTATGGACGCAAATAGAGCAATGATTATGAGTGGAAAACAATTAGCGGTTGGTAAAGTAGTATTATTAGGTATTACTCGTGCTTCATTAAGATGTGACTCATGGTTAAGTGCAGCTTCATTCCAAGAAACTACTCGTGTTATTACAGATGCTGCTATTAAAGGTAAAGTCGATGAATTACATGGTTTAAAAGAAAATGTAATTATTGGTGGATTAATTCCTGCAGGTACAGGTATTTTAGAAGAAGAATATTTCGAATGTGAACATGCACCAGTTGAAGAAAGTCAAACTGATGATGAAGATGAATATTATGAAACTATAGAAGTTGTAGAGTCTGATTATGAAGAAGAGTATGATGAAGAGTATGATGAAGAATACTACGAAGAAGAAGAATCAGATGATGATTTTGAGGATTAATTAAAAGCATTTTCATAAAGTATCCATTTTTAAGATGGATACTTTTTTTCGTATGACGGGCATGTCATAAATCTAGGGTGAATGTCCCAAGGGGGGGCGTATTTGGCGCGAATTCGATAGCAACTTGCAAAGCGTAAGCCAGTGATGGGGCGTGAAAAGAAGCAATAGCGAAATCGTGGCTCAATGAACAAGA
>CAZSIA010000199.1:0-2958 GCA_964606905.1 uncultured Anaeroplasmataceae bacterium
AGCATGGGTGCTGGAAATAGGCTAGATCCTACTTTAATTAGGATTGCTGATATTAATCAAACAAAAAATTGTCCACTTGCTAAAATAATGCGGTATGAACTTAAGAAAAGAGAAATTAAAAATGTTAAGTGTGTTTTTTCTTTAGAATTACCCGTACAAATAACAAAACAAATTATTAATCCAGAAAATAATAAAGTTGTGATTGGTTCTATTTCTTATATGCCAAGTATGTTTGGACTTATTATTGCAAGTGAAATAATTAAAGAGATATAAAAAAAGAAGTTAGCCTTAGTTGATTAACTTCTTTTCATATGCATCTCTTAAATTATCTTCTTTACTTCATTTTAATGTAATTACTCCACAATAAGAGTATCCTGCGTTTTTAATTGTATTTGTCATTGGAATATTTATTTTGTGTGTATCTATTTTTATTGAATATATATTTTTTTCTTTTACTATTTCTTCGGCTTCAAGTAACATTTTGACACCTATTTTCTTGTTGTGGTGTGTGTTTTTAATAGCTATACGATGAATGGATGCGTAAGATGCGGTTGTTAACCATTTACCATTAATTTCTTCGTAGTTTTCATCAGGTGTAAAAACAATACTCATTGTACCAATAATTTCATTATCTATGACATATAAATAACAACTTTCATTTTCGATATCCTTCATTAAGTCAGATTCGTTTGGATAACCATCAGCTAAATTCCATTGTAATGAATGCTGTTCATTTAGATATTTTTTTCCATTTTCTATTATTTCCATTACTGTTTTAATATCAGATATCTTTGCTTTTTGTAACATATTCCTGACACCTCATATACTATTGTATATTTTATTTTTTTTAATGCAAATATTGTTTTGTTAATATTTGGTTTTTAGTGTATAATATAGTTGTATAAAAGAAAGTGGTGAATAACATGCGTAAAACAAAAATTATATGCACATTAGGTCCTGCGTGTGATGATTACGAAGTTTTAAAGGAGTTAGCTTTATCTGGAATGAACTGTGCTAGATTAAATTTTTCTCACGGCACTCATGAAGAACAATTAGTTAGAATTAATCGTGTTAAGAAACTTCGTGATGAATTAGGAATTCCACTTCCTATTTTGTTAGATACTAAAGGTCCTGAAATTCGTTTTAAAGATTTTGAAAATGGTTCAGTAGAAGTTAAGAAGGGTGATATCTTTACATTACTAGCTGATCCTACTATTTTAGGTGATAATACTAAAGGTGCTCTATCTTTTCCTAATTTAGCGGCTAATGTAGCTCCTGGAGTTAAAATATTAGTTGATGATGGAAAGATTGGTCTTAGTGTCTTAAGAATAGAAGGAAATAGTGTAGTTTGCGAAGTTTTAAATGATGGAAAAATTTCTAATCATAAGAGTTTAAATGTTCCAAATGTAGAAATTGATATGGTTTATCTTTCTGAAAATGACATTAAAGATTTAGAGTTTGGATGTATGCAAGACGTTGATTTCATTGCTGCTTCATTTGTCAGATGTGCTCAAGATGTAAAAGATGTCAAAGAAGTATTAAGAAGATGTAATAAAGAAGACATTATGATTATTGCTAAAATTGAAAATATGCAAGGTATTAATAATGTTGATGAAATATTAGAAGTGGCTGATGGATTAATGGTTGCTCGTGGTGATATGGGTGTAGAAGTTGATTTTGATATGTTACCTTCAATTCAAAAAGATATGATTTCCAAATGTTTTAGAAAAGGTAAGATTGTAGTGACAGCTACGCAAATGTTAGAATCTATGACTAAAAATCCTCGTCCAACACGTGCAGAAGTATCAGATGTAGCTAATGCCGTATTTGATAGGACTGTTGCTACGATGCTTTCTGGAGAGAGTGCTGCAGGTATGTATCCTATTCAAGCAGTTAGCGCAATGAGTAAGATTAATGAAAGTGCTGAAAATTCAATTAATTATGCTAAGCGTTTCTATCGTTATCATCTAGATTTAGGTAATAGTAATTTATCTAGTATTTGTAATGCTGCTGTTATTGCTTCATTTCAAGTAGAAGCAAAAGCGATTGTATGTGTGACTAGTATGGGTATTACTGCTCGAATGATTTCCGCATATCGTCCAAAATGTCCAATTATTGCAGCAACTTTAGATGAAAAGGCTTATCGACAACTTGCGTTATCATGGGGAGTTTTACCTGTTAAGAGTGTAATGCAACATACAACAGATGAAATATTATCTAATGGTATTGAAATTGCTAAAAAAACAGGTCTAGTTGAAGTAGGAGATACTATTATTGTAACTGGTTCAAGCGCAATTGGTGTTGGTTCAACAGATATGATGCAAATTATAACAGTTAAATAATTTGAGCGAGAATTTTTCTCGCTTTTAATTTGCCTAAACATTATTTATCTTCCTTCATAATATAAGGTGTAGCATAAAGCTATAAAGTTTTTAGAAGGGAGAAATATTAATGCCTTGTAAAGATAACTGTAATTGTGCAAATCAAGAGATTGCGGTTTGTAATACGGTATTTAAATACAATTTAATTCCTGTTGATACAAATACTCACGTTGTTTGCGTTAGCCGTTGTTCTACGCCAACTGCAACATATGAGATTGCTACAATTCGTACGAGAACTAACACTTGTAGTGATGGTACGTATTATCAAGCAACTATCAATGGAGATCCAGTAGAAATTATTCAAGATTGTTCTTTATGCGATATAATTCGTCGCGCAATTGAGATTTATTTTAATAATTTTGAACCAATCAATTGCACAAGAAGTCGCAATAATGGTTGCGGCTGTAACAATATATTTGGGTTTTAATTAATTCGAGTCTAGTTTATTAAAAACTAGGCTTTTTTAATTTTGAAAATGTGTTATAATAACTCGTACTCACATGAATTGGAGGAATTGATATGGATATTAGAAATATTGCGATTATTGCTCATGTTGATCATGGAAAAACTACATTAG
>CAZSIA010000200.1:0-2929 GCA_964606905.1 uncultured Anaeroplasmataceae bacterium
AAATGAGTAAATTAATCATATTTATTTCGAAAACTGTTTAAGATTATTCTTGACAGTTTTTTTATTTTGCTAATTATTGATTATTTTTGATAAAATCGTTGTTTTTTTTCTTTGAATCGAGTGATTTTGGTCGTTTTTCTTTTTTTATTTTTATTTTTATAATTGAAACATACTAAGAAAAGGAGGAATAAGGATTGAATATCGTTCTACTTATTGGTAGATTGACGCATGATGTGGAAATTATTGAACACCCTAATGGAAACTATGCGCATATTAACCTAGCGGTTAGACGTGATTTTAAAAATTCAGATGGTACATATGATACTGACTTCTTGCCAATTACCCTATGGGAAGGAGCAGCAAGTACTTGTAAAGAATATTGCAAAAAAGGTTCATTAATTTCAATTAAATGTCGTCTTCAGCAAAACCGCTGGGAATCTAGTGATGGAAAGACTAATTATAGTATTGACATCATTGGAGAAAAGATTTGTCTAATTTAGACTCAGAAAACCAAATAGTTATTTTTCACAAAGAAAACTATATGACTAATAATCTTATAGTTTTTTTTGCTATAATATAAAATTTTTATAATTTTATAATTAACTTATGATATAATATATGATAGTCGATGGGGAGGAGTATGTTATGAAACAATATTTAGATATGTGTCGTTTTGTATTAGACAACGGTAAAATGAAAACTGATAGAACAAATACAGGTACAATTTCTTATTTTGGATATCAAGCTCGTTATGATTTAGAAGAGGGTTTTCCCTTATTAACAACTAAAAAAGTTCATCTAAAAAGTATTATTCATGAATTATTATGGTTTATTAGTGGTGATACAAACATTAAATATTTAGTAGATAATGATGTTCGTATTTGGAATGAATGGCCATATGAAACATATAAAAAGAGTAGTGAATATCAAGGGGAAGATTTAAAAGAATTCGCTTTAAAAATTAAAGAAGATAATGATTTTGCTTTAAAATGGGGTAACTTAGGTCCTGTTTATGGTAAACAATGGCGTGATTTTGGTGGTGTAGATCAATTAGAAAATTTGGTTAATGATTTAAAAAATAATCCTAGTAGTAGAAGATTAATAATTTCAGCGTGGAATCCACCACTTATTTCGTCTATGGCGCTTCCACCATGCCATGCATTTATGCAATTTTATGTTAATGATGGTGAATTAAGTTGTCAATTATATCAAAGAAGTGCGGATATTTTCCTAGGTGTTCCTTTTAATATAGCATCTTATTCATTATTTACAATGATGTTAGCTCAAGTTTGTGGACTTAAGGCAAAATGGTTTGTTCATACTTTAGGTGATGCACATATTTATTCAAATCATTTTGATCAAATTAATCTACAGCTTTCAAGACAACCAAGGAAATTACCAGTCATGAAAATTAATCCAAATGTAAAAAGCATTTATGATTTTAAATATGAAGATTTTACTTTGGAAGGATATGATCCTCATCCATTAATTAAAGGAGTAGTGGCTGTTTAATGATTTCACTTATTTGGGCTATGGATAAAAATTGGTTGGTAGGAAAAGGTAACAGACTTCCATGGCATATTAAAGAAGATTTATTATATTATAAAGAAAATACTTTTGGTCAAACTGTTTTAATGGGTGATAAATCATATTATTCATTAAAATCTTACTATAAAGATAAACCACTTCCCTATGGAAGGATATATGTTGCATCTTTAGATAATTTGATGCTTGATGATGCAACTGTGGTTAATGATGTAGTTTCATTTTTAAGTAATTTTCCAAACGAAGAAGTGTTATGGGTTGTGGGTGGAGCTACAATATATAAATTTGCCTTACCTTTTGCTGATTATCTTTATATTACACATATTGATGGAGAATATGAAGGTGATACATATTTTCCAAAATTTGATTTAGAAAATGATTTTAAATTAATATCTAGTAGAATATCAAATAATTTAAATTTTGCTATTTATGAAAGGGTGTAATTTATGGCTTGTTTATTAATTTTAACTATAATTTGGTCTTTGATTAGTTATTTATATAGTATGATTTCAACTAATCCTTGGTTATGGTTTTTATGGGTATTTTTAGGTTTAATTACAACGGCAATTTTATTTTTTGGTTGGCTTTATTTAATTGTTTTGCCTATAATCGGTAAGATGAATCCAAATAATAAATTAAAAATTTTTTATACAATTCATATATTAAAAATGGTTAATTTTATTAGTGGAGTTCGTTTGAAAGTTGAAGGTAGAGAAAATTTAACAAAAGAAACAAAAGTTTTATATGTGGCTAATCATAAATCTAATATCGACCCTTGTTTAATGTATCAGGCAATGAGGTCAAAGGGACCAACTGCTGCTAGTAAATCAGAACTTTGGAAAATCGGACCACTTTTACCTTTTATAAACGCTTTTCGAATTCTTAAAATTAATCGTGGAAATGATCGAGAAACAGCTAAAAGTATTATTGAAGGTGTTAAATACATTAAAGAAGGAAATGGTGTGATTATTTTTCCAGAAGGTGGTATTAAAACAAGAGAAGTTGAACAAATGGTTTCAATTAAACCTGGTGCTTATAAATTAGCTGTGAAAAGTGAAGCAGTTATTCAACCTATGGCAATTATTGGTTCTTCAAAGATTTCAAAAAGAAAATTTTATCATCCGTTTGTAACTGTAGTTATTCGGTTTTTACCAGCCTTAACTTATGATGATTATAAAGATTTAAATACACATGAAATTGCTTATAAAGTTTTAAACATGGTTAATGAAAACTTTCTAGATGAGGAGAAATATCAAATTGAAGAAGAAAATTAAAGTTGAAATAATACTTGTTGTGATAGGTATGATAATTTTCTTTTGTTCAATGTTGGCATTTATTATTAATGCTTGTAAGAAACAAAATACTCAGGTGAATATTGCACAGG
>CAZSIA010000201.1:0-2910 GCA_964606905.1 uncultured Anaeroplasmataceae bacterium
ATTTTTTAGCAAACGCGTAATCGCGTTCATCATGAGCAGGAACAGCCATAATCGCACCAGTACCATAAGATACTAAAACATAGTCCGCAACGTAAATTGGAATTTCTTTACCATTTACTGGATTAATCGCGTACGCACCAGTAAATAATCCTGTTTTTTCCTTTGAACCATCTGTTCTTTCCATTTCGCTTTTTCTAGCACATTCAGTTATATAGTCTTCCACTAATTCTTTTTGTTTATCACTAACGATATCTTTTACAATTGGATGTTCTGGTGATAAAACACAGAAAGTAGCGCCAAATAATGTATCGCATCTAGTAGTGAAAACTGTAAAAGATAAATCAATATCTTTTACCTTAAAATCAACATAAGCTCCAATACTTTTACCAATCCAATTTCTTTGCATTTCTTTAGTTGACTCAGGCCAATCAAGTTCATCTAATCCTTCTAATAATTTTTCCGCATAAGTTGGGATATCCATTACCCATTGTTTCATATTCTTCTTAACAACAGGGAAGCCACCACGTTCAGAAACACCATTAACAATTTCATCATTAGCTAATACTGTCCCTAACTCTTCACACCAATTAACAGGCATTTCAACCTGTCTAGCCAAACCAGCTTCAAAAAGTTGAATAAAAATCCACTGAGTCCATTTATAAAATGAAGGATCACAAGTGGAAATTTGTCTATCCCAATCAAAAGATAAACCTAACATCTTTAATTGTGAAGTAAAAGTTACAATGTTTCTTTCTGTAAATTCACCCGGATGATTTCCTGTATTAATTGCATATTGTTCTGCTGGTAAACCAAATGAGTCAAATCCCATTGGATGCAAAACATTATACCCTTGCATTCTCTTCATACGGCACACGATATCAGATGCAGTATAACCCTCAGGGTGACCAACATGAAGTCCTTGTCCAGATGGATATGGGAACATGTCTAAAGCGTAAAATTTGGGTTTAGAAAAATCACGAATATCTGTTTTAAAAGTCTTGTTTTCTTCCCAATATTTCAACCATTTTTCTTCTATTATTTTATGATTAAATTCCATATAGTTCATCTCCTATTTTTAACTATCTTTAATATTTTACCAAAATATTAATTAAAACTCAATGCTTTTTTATAATTACAAATAAATCTAGAATGAAAAAACGGCTAGTTTTAGCCGTTTATTTGTGATATGTTTCATTATTTAAAATTTTAAAAGAACGGTAAATTTGTTCTAACAACATTCCTTTTGCTAGTTGATGTGGGAATGTCATTTTAGAAAACGATAATAAAAAATCAGCTCTTCTTTTAACTTCTTCACTAACCCCAAATGACCCACCAATAATAAAAGCGATTTTGCTCGAATGATAAGTTGCAATTTCATCTATTTTTTTACTAAGGGAAATACTGTCTAACATTTGTCCCTCAAGGTCTAATAGCACTACATAAAATCCATCTTTAATACTTGAAATGATTCTTTCTCCTTCGATTTCTTTTACAACATTTTCACTTATTTTATTCGATTCATCTTTAAGTTCAACGAGTTCTATTTTTGCATACTTTGAAATACGTTTTTTGTAATCATAAATCAATTCCTGTAAATACTTTTCTTTTATATTTCCAACACTAATCACATTAATTTCTATCATATTTCGAACACTCCAGTAACACCATGTCTATTACCAAAACAAAACTTAACCTTTTGATAATCTATACCAATTTCTTCATAAACTTTTTTATGTTCATTTAAGATCAAATTAGGCATATGATAATAATTACAATCATCACTTATATGTGCAAAAACAACATTTTTAGTATCAGGTCCAATCAATTTAGCTAATAGTACCGCACTAGCTATATTTGACATATGTCCATAATCACCATCAATGCGTTTTTTCAGTTCAAAAGGTCTTGAACTTGACCATAACAATTCCACATCATAATTAGATTCCATAACGAACAAATTTGCATTTCTAAGTAAAGGAAAATAAGACTGATCAACATATCCAGTGTCTGTAATATATACTACTTTGCTATTTTCTTCTTCAACGATAAAACCAACAGATTCTCTAGCATCGTGATGTGTTCCAATTACCGTTATTTTGCAATCTTTCATTAAAATAACATCACCTGCTTTAATAAATACAACTTCATTTTCTTGCAATTGATTTTTTGTATCAATATTAAGTCCATTAAATGTACCACGAGTCATATAACATTTAAGTGGTTGTCTTTTTAATAAAACTTTAAGTCCACTTACATGATCAATATGTTCGTGAGTTAGAAAAATTGAAGTTAAATTAGACACTTCATTCAAAGTAGATTCCATTCTACAACAAAGCATTTTAAATGATAATCCATCATCTATTAGAAAACTTTCATTAATTGTTTTGATACATGTGGCATTCCCATTAGAACCACTCGCTAAAATAGATACTCTCATAAAAATTCACCATATGTATTTTAACAAAAAAAAATAAAGTTAGCAACAAAACAAACTTATTCTTAAATTAAACTAACCAAGAAGCACCTATTATTACCAAAAGAATGAATAATACTAAAATTAATGCGTACCCAGAATTACAACCATTATTTGTACAGCAATTTTGTGACATAGTTTTCCCTCCAATCTAATCTACTATATTTTATTCTTTTTCTTCGTTAATGTACCTTTGTATCGCCTAAGTATCTCGAAAATGGTTGATTTTGGGATTTTTTTTGGTCATATATATATTACATATATAAAAATATGAACTTATTTAAAATTTTTCTCTGTCAAAATTGCATTTTTTTGTTGCATTACAAATACAAAAATGATATTATATTAAATGCTATGATTATTATTTTATTATATACAAAGGAGATATATTTATGAGTAAGAAACCTATCTTATCTAAGCACCCAAAAAAGATTATT
>CAZSIA010000202.1:0-2898 GCA_964606905.1 uncultured Anaeroplasmataceae bacterium
TAAATTTTAATTAAAATACTATATTACAACAAGGCAAGTAAAATGAAGTTAAGGACAAATAATCCAGCACAAACCCAAAGAATCGGATTAATTTCTTTTACTTTACCTTTACATAATTTAACAATAATATAGAAAATAAATCCAGCAGCAATACCATAAGAAATACTATAGCAAAGTGCCATAAAGATACCTGCAAAAAATGCCGGAACCGCTTCATCAAAATCGCTCCAATCGATATCTTTAAATGAAGAAATCATCATTACGCCTACTACTACTAATGCAGGAGCAGTTGCAGCTGCAGGAACAGCACTAATAAATGTTGCAAAGAATGCTGATAATGCAAAACAAATAGCAACTACTACTGAAGTAAGACCAGTACGTCCTCCTGCACCGATACCAGCAGAACTTTCAACAAATGTTGTTGTATTTGAAGTTCCTATAAGTGCTCCAACACTTGTTGCTATTGCATCGGCAAATAAAGCTTTATCCATTTTAGATTTAAATCCAGCTCCACTTTCCATTGCTCTTTCGTCTTCTTCCGAGAAGATACCACTACGACGACCAGTACCAATAAATGTACCAATTGTATCAAATGTGTCAGAAATACTGAATGAGAATATTGTAATAAGAACAAGTGGTAATTTAGATAAATCAGTAAATAAGCTTAAAATACCACCTTCTTTAAATATTGCTAAGAAAGTTGATGGAAGTTGTGAACATGCTTCTGAAAAGCTAATAGTTTCACCCATTGTTGTCACCCCAAAAGGAATTCCAATAATTGTTGTAGCAGCAATCGAAATTAAAATTGCACCTTTAACTTTTAAAACAAGCAAAACAGTGATTAAAACTAAACCGATAAGGAATACCCATAGTACCGGTTGATTCAAAGTTGGAAGTGCTGGAACGCCTGCACTAAAATCAACAAAACCAACATTTAAAAATCCAATATAAGCAACAAAAATCCCAATACCACCGCCGATAGCATGTTGTAAGCTAAGTGGAATCGCCTTGATAATATATTTACGAACTTTAGTAACTGTAATTAAGATATTAATAATACCGCAAATAAATACCATCGAAAGTGCCTGTTGCCATGTAAATCCTAAACCAAAGCAAACTGTGTAAACAAAAAATGCATTAAGACCCATCCCAGGAGCTTGAGCATAAGGGACATTAGCTACTAGCCCCATAACCAAAGTTCCTATAATTGCAGAAATGATTGTGGCTAAAAATACCGCGCCCCATTTCATACCTGCTTCCGACAAAATACTAGGGTTAACTACAATGATGTAAGACATCGCAAAAAACGTAGTAATACCAGCCATAATTTCTGTCGAAACTTTTGTGCCATTTTCTTTTAGATGAAAAAATTTCTCCATATTAAACACCTCACCTTTCTTCCAAATAAAAAGCCCAGAGCTATCTTCTCTAGGCTAATCAAACAAAAATAAGCACATGAAAATGCACTATATTTTTATAAGATAGCCGTAGTATTGCTCTTTCTTGGCAGCAATGTAGAAACTCTCGAAACCTCATTTTCGAAATTATACGACTTCTACACAATTAGTATAATAAAAAAATAAAATATTAACAAGTTTTTTTAAGCAAGTTCTTATGTAAAACGTTTACCTACTTTTTTATGGTATTTATATCCAAAAATAATTAAATAGGAAAATAGTTCAATTGATAATATTAATTAAAAAAAGTATAACAAAACAAAAAGAATAAATATAAACGGAGGCGTTTCAATGAAAAATAATATTAAAAAAAATGAGCCTTGTTACGGTACAACATATATACGTCATGTAAACGGACTATATTTAACAATGACAGATAATACATTATCACTTTCAAAAGAACGTTTTTTATGGAAAATTGGAAGTTTTGAAAATGACCGTTTTTATCTTAAAGATATATCTGGGCATAATAATGCTGAATATTGGTGGGGAAAATTTCAAATTGCAGTCGACAGTGGATATACAGAACAACATTGGCATTTATATTATAAAAACAATAATGTTATTATATTATCGAACATATAGATTCAAAGACATTTCTATTCTACTCTAATGATGAAAACCTAACATTAAAAGATGGAAATAATGATAACGAAGGTTATTATTTTACTTTTGAAAATCCATCATTAACAAATGGTTTTCCTTATATTGAAATAAAAAGTAATACAAATAAAATAGTTTTAAGACTTGAAGCTAAAGTCTTAAATTTTGCAAATAATGAATGGTTACTTGATTGGGCTAATGACTTAGAAAAAGCCATTTTTTCACTTAATAGGCTTACTGGATTAATGCCATTTCAAACAATTGAAGTACGAACTTACACAAATTGTAATTCATGGGGATATATTTATTACGGCAAGCCCGTGGTTCATGTCAATAATGAGTGTATGATAAACGAAGTGATAAGAATGAGAAAACAAAAATCTAGAGATACATCATTTGGAATGTTACATGAACTTAGCCATTTATTTGATAAGCATGATTGGATGTTTGATGGCGAAGCTTTATCTAACATAAAAATTCCATATATACTTTATGAACAAGATTTTACAGTATCTTTAAATAATGGTGATGAAGTAGGTTATCATAATTACGCAGAAGGATTATATAAAGAACATGGAAAATTAGATAATGTGTATGGACTTTTCTGTTCTTCACTGGCGGCAAAAATAACTGAAATAACCTATACTATTGGTTGGGTTCCTATCATAAAAACATTCAAAAACTTTCCTTCTATTAAAAATGAATCAAAATTAGCTCGTTTTGAATTATTTATTGATAATTTAAGTCAATACTCAAATATAGATGTTCGTAATATGTTTTCAAATGAAGAATGGAATACAGTTATTAAAAACCTTTCCAATTAAAAAATTTAAACTTG
>CAZSIA010000203.1:0-2885 GCA_964606905.1 uncultured Anaeroplasmataceae bacterium
ATCACTGGTTTACGCTTTGCAAGTTGCTATCGAGTTCGCGACAAATACGCCTCTTGGGACTTTCACCCTAAATTTATGACATGCCCGTCATACAATTAAAAAAGAATCGTACTATAAGTATGATTCTTAATTAATTATTAGTTTTAGTTAATCGTTTATATATTAATAATAAAGAATAACTATTATATCTTAAAACAAATACTGGTAATAAATTAAGTATTCCATTTACAATTGAAATAACTAAACTTATTGCTAACCAATGTGGATTAAACCACGGAAGTAATAAAAGTAAAAATCCTGTAAAAACACTAACAAGATGGCCAATTTCACCATAACATATTTCGACTAAAAATCTTTTGATATAATCTGGATTTTTTGGCTCAGCAATACTATTTTTCCTAAATCCAGTGAAGTGACCAATTTCAGGTATTTTTTCTTTCCATTTTTTTATTCTTAATTTATCATAAAAATTCTTTTCACTTTTAGAAACTAAAAATATCTTACTGTTGAAATTAGCAAACTTAGTTGGCAGTGCGCGTGAAATTGCGGCTGTCACTCCATCTATTATTATTACAATAAAAATACCTAATATCATGATTCCTAAAATAGAAAAGTACATTACATCATAGGCAACACTAATTATCAATGAACCAATCAAAGCACAAATTGAAATGATTATTAAATATAATTTTAAATTCATCTTACTCTTCTGTATATGATAAAGGTTTGTGATATACCTCTTCATATTTTTCCTTACTCAGATTAAAAGCTTCATTCATCATTTTTAAGGCACCTTCATTTTCGCTTAATGTAATATCAGGAGAAATTGGTGGCATAATATGTAATGTGTGTCTTTGAATTGGATAACCATCATTATCTAAACGTATATCGTCTTCCATTGAAATAAATAGTGGTAGAATTGGAACGTTATTTTTAAACGCAATTTTAAATGCTCCGATTTTATAAGGGCGTGGTTTTTTATAGTTGTACCACATAGCTTGTTCAGGATAAATAAGAATACTTTCTCCGCGTGCTAAAAGTTCTTTTACAGCTGATAAAAACTTTCCCATTGTCTTTCTATTTGAAGATAGTGGAAGTGTATTGCAATGTTTAAAAAAGAAACCATACAATCCAGGAAAATTAGTATAATTTCCTTCACGAATTACTTTGTATAAATACTTTCTTGGTAAATACTTTCTGATACAATGAAAAATAATATAATTATCAAACGCTGAAAAGTGATTACATATAATAATTGCTCCGTTTTTCAAAGCACTTTCTAAATATTCTTCACCTTCAATTTTATCAATTACCAAAATATCTTTTTTAATTAAATTTAAGAAGTATCGATCAGCAATTTTATTTGCAATAAATCGATTAATTTTATTCTTTATTTTTTCGCATAGATAATCAGCATCTTTTGGTAATAATTGTGGAGCTGGCGGATCAGGATTGACATCAACATCAAAAAGACCCTTTTCTTCATATTCTTTTATTTTCTGTATAAGTTCTTTTTTTTCTTTTGATAATTTTGTCTCATCCATAATTAATTACTCCCACAAAATAAATTTTCAGTTTCTTCAAATTCAGTTGAAAATATATTGATTTCTTCTTCGATATTACAAACGTTTCTTCTATTTTTGATGAAGTTATCTTCGCGATCAATTTCACTTTGTGCTAACAAAATTAGTTTTTTTTCAGTTAGAGCGTCTTGTTGCTTTTTATCAACTGTATACTCACCGAACTTACGACGAATTACATCAACATAACTGCTTTCTTCTGCATATTGCCAAAAATACTTAGCATATGGAATATTCATATAATGCCATGGTTTTAACGTAAGATTGTAATGAATAATATTTGGTTTTATGTTGCTTTCGCCGCCAATTGGCATTGTATTCCATGAGTATGGTAAATACTTAACTTTATCTTGGCAAATAACATTTAAATAATCTTGATCTTGTGCAACACAAAATTTGTATTCCATTAACAAATTCATAAATTGCTTATAAAAATTATCATTCCTAAATTTCTTAAGGTTCATTAATAATATACCTGCATTGAAATATCTTTTTGCTGATATTCCTAACACTTCATTACTATAATTAATAAATACTTGATTACTATTTACTACTTTATCAGTAACGGCACCTACATAATTTTCCCCTAAATTGTAATTAAACATTTTAGATATATCGCCTAAAATAATTGTGTCGCTATCTAAGTAGATAGCTTTGTCATATTCTTTAAACATATTAGCGATAACAACACGATAATAAGTAGCACCTGTATAATAATCTCTTAATTGTAAATAATTTTTTATTTCCTCTACCTTTTCTGTGATATCAACAAATTCAATATCAAAGCCATCTTCAGATAAACATAAAATTGGCTTTTGTGCTGGTTCATTAATATCAATATTTAAAATATGAATTTTATATAATTTCTTTTTATTTCTATTATCTTTTAGTGAAGCAATTGATACAGACAAAAATGGTAAATAATTAACATCTGATGCATAAAATATTGGAATAATATTTTTTTTGTCACATTCTTGGTTTACTGTTAAGTTCATAAGAATTCCTCCTAAAAAAAACTAACTGTGCATAATCTAGCAAGCCATCTTTCTTGTTAAAATTATACATCAAGATATAACAAATAAAATCTACAACTAAAAAAGGCTTCTCTACTACTAAAAAGTGGCAACTCTACTATAGAAAAAAATGATTCTACAAATAGTAGAATCACCTTAGTTAAGTCATTTTTTAGTTATTATTCTTTTTCTAATGCTAATGTTCTTGTGGTTAAATCACATACTTCAGTTGGTCCATATTATTGGATAGCACCTGGATAAGTATAAGCAGTTTCAACTGCCCAAGTATCTC
>CAZSIA010000204.1:0-2848 GCA_964606905.1 uncultured Anaeroplasmataceae bacterium
TATGTTTAAAAAATAAAATACCATTATATTTTTCTGAAAGTTTGCTTTTGTTTAATTTGAAGGAGAATAACACATATTATTGGATTAATTATTTCAACATATTAAAAATATGTTATGAGGAAAATGTTGTTATTATTTTCAAAAATAAGGAGATACTTGAATTAGATATAAAAAAGAAGAATTTGATGTTAGAATTAGAAAAAGTTAACAAAGTTTTAGCCTATAAAAAGAGTATGGTTATATGATAGCGTTTTCCGCGTTTTATATTATACATTATTTCAATTGAAATAATATTTTTAAAGTGCTATAATAAATTTGTCAAAAAAACTAATAAATTTCGGAGGCTTATACAATGGCAAAAAAAATAGTTTCTGACTTAAATGTCAAAGGAAAAAAAGTATTAATTCGTGTGGATTTTAACGTACCTATGAAAAATGGCGTTATTACTGATGACACGCGTGTACGTGCAGCTCTTCCAACAATTCAATATGTTGTTGAAAATGGTGGTAAAGCAATCGTATTCTCTCATCTAGGAAGAGTTAAATCTGTTGAAGATATTACTAAAAACAATATCAGACCAGTTGCCGCTCGCTTAGAAGAATTAATCGGTAGAAAAGTAATCTTTGTTGATGCAACTCGTGGAGCTGAATTAGAAGCAGCTTGTAATGCGTTAGCTGAAGGTGAAATTTTAATGTTCCAAAATACTCGTTATGAAGACTATGACGTAGAATTAGGAAAAGAAGTAAAATTAGAAAGTAAAAACAATCCTGAATTAGGTGCTTATTGGGCATCTTTAGGAGATGGAATTTTTGTAAATGATGCATTTGGTACTGCTCATAGAGCTGCTGCTTCAAATGTAGGTATCGCTTCTAACTGTACAGAAGTTGCTGCTGGTTATTTGTTAGAAAAAGAAATCCGTTTCATTGGTGGAGCTGTTGATGAACCAGTTCGTCCATATGTAGCAATTTTAGGTGGAGCTAAAGTAAGTGATAAAATCGGTGTTATTTCTGCTTTGAGTGAAAAAGCTGATAAAATTTTAGTAGGTGGAGCTATGATGTTTACATTCTTAAAAGCATTAGGTGTAAATGTTGGTGCTTCTAAAGTTGAAGATGAACAATTAGAATTAGCTAAAGAATTAATGGCTAAAGCTGGTTCTAAATTAGTATTACCTGTAGACGCTGTATGTTCAAAAGCGTTTGTTGATGAACCAGGTGTTGTTAAAGGTGTTCATGAATTTGAATCTGATGATATGGGATTAGACGTTGGTCCTGCAACATTAGAATTATTCAGAGAAGTATTAGCTACTGCTAAAACAGTTGTTTGGAATGGACCTATGGGTGTATTCGAAATGAAAAACTTTGCAGCTGGTACAATTGGTGTATGTGAAGCAATTGCTCAATTACAAGGCAATGCTATTACAGTAATTGGTGGTGGTGATAGTGCTGCTGCAGCTGAAAAATTAGGATATGCTGATAAATTCAGCCACGTTTCAACAGGTGGAGGAGCTTCATTAGAATATCTAGAAGGTAAAGTTTTACCTGGTATCGCTTGTGTTGATGAAAAGTAATTAACACAAAAAAAGCAATTAATGCACACTGAGAAAAGAGGAAATACATTATGGAAAAGAAGATTGTAATCAAAAGTACGGTAGGACTTCATGCTAGTTTAGCAGCAAAAGTTGTTCAAGCCGCTTCAAGATTTGATGTAGATATTAAATTACATTATAATGATAAAGTTGTTGATGTTAAGTCAATTTTAGGATTAATGTCATTAGCTATTCCAAGCGGAGAAAACGTTGTTTTAGTAGCATCAGGTGATCAAGCATTAACTGCTATTGAAGAAATCGAAAAAATATTAGGATAATTAAAAGGTGAATTAATATGAGAAAACCCGTTATGGCTGGTAACTGGAAAATGAACAAAACTCGTGATGAAGCTTTACAATTTATTTATGCTGTAAATAATGAGCTTCCATCTACTGATAAAGTTGAAACAGTAATTTGTGCACCAGCAATCTTATTACGTTGTTTAGTAAAACGCCAAGGTAGCGAATTACGCATTGGCGCTCAAAATATGCATTACGCTGAAAGTGGAGCATATACTGGAGAAATTTCTCCAAAAATGTTAGAAACTACAGGAGTATCTTATGTAGTTTTAGGGCACAGTGAAAGACGTGAAATGTTCAATGAAACTGATGAAGCAATTAATAAAAAAATCGTTGCTGCATTAGCTCATGATATTACTCCAATCGTTTGTTGTGGGGAAACATTAGCTCAAAGAGAAGCAAATCAAGTTGAAGAAGTATTAGGAACTCAAATTCGTGCTGCTTATCAAAATCTTCCTGCTGAAGATGTAGCTAAAACAATTATCGCTTATGAACCAATTTGGGCTATCGGAACTGGTAAAACTGCTACTGCAGATGTTGCTGATGAAACTTGTGGTTTCGTAAGAAGCGTTATCAGAGAAATGTTTGGTAGTGCTGTTGCTGAAGAAGTAAGAGTATTATACGGTGGATCTGTAAAACCTAGCAATATTGAAGAATTAATGAGCAAAGAAAACATCGATGGTGGTTTAGTTGGTGGAGCTTCTTTAGAAGCTGAATCATTCTTAAAATTAGTTAAAGCTTGCGTTAAATAAAAAAATGAGGTTAACTTTCGGGTTAACCTTTTCTTTATATAAATAATAGTTTTAAATAATTAGAATTATATAATAGTAATATAGGATGTTTATTATTTGAGGCGATAGAAATGAAAGTTGATTTAACAAAATTCAAATGGACAAGAGAACCTAAAAAGCACTTAATTTTAAATGATAAAATTGAAATTAGTACCAATCCGCATACTGATTTA
>CAZSIA010000205.1:0-2832 GCA_964606905.1 uncultured Anaeroplasmataceae bacterium
TTCGTATGTTATATTAAAGTCTCCATCACAAATACAGTTACGAAGTGTCTTTGACTCAATATAATAATATCTCTTTTCAAAATCTATCATATTAATATTTAAATTATGTTCTTTCACATATTGTTTAAAATATTCATTTTCTAAAAGAAGTCCAGCTGGAGAGTCAAAAGTATAATCAGTTGGATTTTCTTTTTTAATTAATTTAGTAGGTTCTTTATCTACTTCAAATGTAACACCATCTAATTCAACTTGTTTAATATCTAAAATTTCTTGTGTATTTAAAGCCACATAAACCTCATATTTTCCATCTTCAAGTTCAAAACTATCAGTTAAATATCTGTAAGAAGTCAAATCCTTAATATTAACTTCAACTAAACATTTTTTTGTTTCATTCGCTTTAACAAAAACTTTTGAAAAACCTTTTAATTCTTTTATTGGACGATAAATATTTGAATCTTTCTTACCAATATATACTTGAATAACATCAAATCCATCCATGTCACTAACATTTTTGATATCCAAAGAAACGATCAACTTATCACCATTTATCTCATAAGAATAATTACTATAATTAAACTTAGAATAGCTTAATCCATAACCAAAAGGTAAAATAAACCCAACATCATTTAAATCATAATAACGATATCCAACATAAATATCATCATAATAGTAAGTGTGATAAATATCTCTTCGCTTATATTCTTTATTTATAGGATTTTGATCTAATGAATAAATCCATGTTTCAGGCAATCTTCCACTTGGATTAACTAAACCAAAGACATTATTATAAATTGCTTCTGATTGACCTTCACCAGCTAAATATGTAATTAACATTGCGTTTGATGTGTTATAAATTTCTTTTACATTCACAACACTACCAGTAACTAAGATAGTCGCAAATTCATCAAAAACTTCTTTTACCATTTTTAAAACATCAATTTGATGTGGTCTAATATCAATACTTTCACGATCATATCCTTCGCTTTCATCATATTCATATTGACCTAAGAATAATAAAACTTTGTCATATTTTCCTTTTAGATGTTCTAATTCTTCTATAGTAACAGTAACTTTTTCCTCATCAAAACATTCTAAGAAAGTATATTGATTTACGTTTTCATTTAAGATATCTAAAAATGTAGTATGTTTATGAGCATAAACCCAACCACTACCTTTTCCAACAAAACGTGCGTGATTAGCAAAATATCCTAATACTAATACATTTTCATTTTTATCAAGTGGTAAGTAGTTATTATCATTTTTAACTAAAACCATTGTTTCATTAGCTACACTAACAGCTTTCTTATGCAATTCATCTAAATTTAGTGTTGGAAGTGATTTTTTAACCTTAAATCTTTTTAAAGTTTCATTAAGTTCCAAATCACGATTAATTAAATCAACATCAGTAAAATCAACACCATATCCTCTATCCATCATTTCATAACTCATTTTTGCAATAGGCATTTCGATATTTAAACCTGTACTAAAAGTAACCCCTTTATTACTTACAGCACACCAATCAGACATAATCAAACCTTTAAAACCATATTCTTTTCTTAATTTTTCTTGTATTAAATATTTAGATTCGTTAACATAAACACCGTTAACTCTATTATAAGAAGTCATAATTGACGTAGGATTCGAATATCTTAAAGCATATTTAAAAACACCAAGATAAATTTCATTTAAAGCTCTTAATGAAACCTCACTACTATTAATAGTTCTACCATATTCTTGATTGTTACATGCATAATGTTTTACACATGCTCCAACTCCACTATCTTCTAATCCATTAATATATGAAGCAGCTAAATATCCAGCTAAATATGGATCTTCAGAAAAATATTCAAAGTTTCTTCCACATAAAGCAAATCTTTTAATATTAACCCCAGGAGCAAGTAATATATTCGTATTATGATGTAAGCATTCTTTAGCAATTAATTTCCCAGCCTCATAACAAGCATCTTTATTAAATGAGGCAGCCAAAGCACTAGGAGTTGGCATACAAACCGTTTGAATAACATCTTGTTGTTCAGAAAATCCCAGTTTAAGTGGTTTTCTTAACCCACTAGGTCCATCATTTAAAACAACAATATTACTTGGATCTTGATAGCTCGCAATCTCCCAAGAATTTAATCCTGTTAAATATTTATAACGCAAAAATCTTTCTTCTTTCCTCATAAAATTCACCTGTTTTTTATATTTTTTTTAATAAAGGCACTATTTTCATAGTGCCCTAATAATCTAAAATATCTTTATTAAAAATTAATCTACTAAAACTGCAGTAAGAGTCTTATTAATAAAATCAATTGTAAAACGATAAGTTCCATCTACAGTTGCATTTAAAACGGCATTACCATTATTATCAGCACAGTCTTTACCATATGATTTATTCCATTCACCATTAAGTCTTACTTTATACTCATAATATCCTTTTGCAACTGTCATATCAACAGTAAATACACCATTTCCTTGATATGTCATCGCTGTATCAGTATCCCAGTTTCCATTTACAGTACCTATAACTGAAACACCACCAGAAACATAGATTGCTTTTGTTGAAGTATTAAATTCAAATGCATATACTCCAGGAGCGTTAATATATAAACCACAATCTCCAGCAGAAGCATCCATTTTCCAACCAGTTGTACTTGTTGGCCAAGTTGAAGCAGAAATTGTTCCATTATTACCATACCACGTATTAGATAGTGTAACTTTAAATTTATAAGTTGTTATTTTAGATAAATTAAGATCAATTCTTACTACATTTGGATTTTCAGTTTCATAGAATTTAGTTTCTTGAGACCAATCATTAAATGAACCAGGTAGTGC
>CAZSIA010000206.1:0-2824 GCA_964606905.1 uncultured Anaeroplasmataceae bacterium
TGGGTGTTGATGGTTTTAGATTTGATGCTGCAAAATATATTTATTATGGTGATGAAGAAAAAAGCGCACAATTTTGGAATTGGTATATAACTGAACTTAAAAAGGTTAAAGCTAACATTTTTATGGTTGGAGAAGTATGGAGTGCTGATTTAGTTATTGAAAAATATATAGAGCAAGGCTTAAATTGTTTTAATTTTTCTGTTTCACAAATGTCAGGTAAAATAGCTTCTGCTGCTAAAGGAGGTAATGTTAGTACTTATACAAAATACATTGCTTCAAAATTAGAACATCTTAAATCTTTAAATAGTGATGCTATAATGATGCAGTTTGTTTCAAATCATGATATGGATAGAGCTGCTGGTTATTTATCGATTGACTCTGGTGAAGCATATATGGCAGCTAATCTTTATTTACTTTCTAGCGGTTCGCCTTTCATTTATTATGGTGAAGAAATTGGAATTAAAGGTAGCAGAGGAGCTGCTAGTACCGACGCTAACAGACGTTTGGCAATGTTATGGGGCGATGAAGATAAAGTTGGAGATCCTGTTGGAACAACTTATAGTAAAACTTATCAAATAAATGGTACTGTTGCTGAACAAGTACTTAATAAAGATAGTCTATATAATCATTATAAAAAGTTGATAATGATTCGAAATGCGAATCCAGAAATAGCTCGTGGAGAATATACTGCTTTAAATGTTAAAAGAGAAGATATTGGTGGATTTATTATTGAGTATAATGGTAATAAAGTTTGTGTTATTCATAATAATAGTAAAGAAAATATAACCATTCCTATGTCTGAATTGACAGATATTAACTTTAATGAGCTAAACGCATTTGCTGGTTTGGGAGAAGCAAGTTTAAATGGTGGTGTGTTAGTTATTTCTGGACAAACTAGCGTAGTTTTAAGATAAAAGAAAAAATGTTTGGCTAAAACCAAACATTTTTTTATTTATAATTAGTAAATTAAGTTTTTATGTGAAGTTGCATCAAAGAAATGCATTACTTTTCCTTCGAATGTAAGGTGAATTTTTGCACCTGTTGTTAAGTTATGTCTTTCTTCAATAGTAAGATCTACAGTTTGAGTAATAACAATTAATTTGTCACCAGAATCTGTAACGACGTGTAAATGTAATTCGCTACCCATCATTTCTTTAACTAAAATAGTTGCATTAATTGTATTTTTAGTTTCTTTAGTTAATACAATGTGTTCAGGTCTAACACCTAAAATAATTTCTCCTTCTGCAACACCTTTGTTAAGTAATAGTTCACCTTTTTCACCAGAAACTGGCAAATGACATTCATAAGCATTAATATGTGGAACACCATTGATTAGTTCATAATTTGCCTTAAATGTATTCATTTTTGGTGCACCAATAAATTCTGCAACGAATAAATTAGCAGGGCAATCAAATACATCCTCAGGAGTTCCTACTTGCATGATGAATCCATCCTTCATAATAACTATTCGATCTCCTAAAGTCATAGCTTCAGTTTGGTCGTGTGTTACATACACGAAAGTAGAATCAATCTTTTGTCTTAATAAAATAATTTCAGCACGCATTTGATTACGTAATTTAGCATCTAAGTTACTTAATGGTTCATCCATTAAGAATACTTTTGATTCTCTAACCATAGCTCTACCGATAGCCACACGTTGACGTTGTCCACCAGAAAGAGCTCTAGGTTTACGAAGAAGAAGTTCTGAAATGCCTAAAATTTCTGCTGCTTCAGTAACTTTTTGGAATATAACATCTTCACTTAATTTTGGTCTAATTAATCTTAATGCGAAGGCCATGTTTTCGAATACTGTAAGGTGAGGATATAACGCATAATTTTGGAAAACCATTGCGATATTACGATCCTTAGGTTGTAAATCATTTACAACTATACCATCAATTTCAACAGTTCCTTCACTAATTTCTTCTAATCCTGCAATCATTCTTAATGTAGTAGATTTACCACATCCAGAAGGACCTACAAAAACAATAAATTCTTTATCTGCAACATCAAGGTTGAAATCTTGAACTGCAACGACTTTATTATCATATATTTTTTTAACGTTTGTTAATTTTAAAGTTGCCATAATAATCTCCTATCCTTTAACTGCTCCACCAGTTACTCCTTCTACATAATATCTTTGTAAGAACATAAATAATATTGTGATTGGAAGTGCAACAATAACACCACCAGCACAGAATAATACATAATAATCAGCGTTAGATGTTAATGCAGCAATCAAACTTTGTAAACCTACAGAAGAAGTCATACCGTTATCTACAAAGTGAGATATGTATTTAGCAAACATAAAGTCTCCCCAAGGAGCCATGAAACCATTTAATATTGTGTAAATAATAATTGGTTTTGCTAAAGGTAATATTACTTTATAGAATACTTGGAATCTTGTTGCTCCATCAACGCGAGCTGCTTCATCTAATGATTTTGGAATTGTATCAAAGAAACCTTTAGAAATATGGTAACCCATACCACTGCTTGCGCAGTAAACTAGGATTAATCCAGGTACAGCTCCTTCACCAGTTAATCCCATCCAACTTAAAACCTTGTATAATAAGATCATTGATAAGAATCCTGGAAACATACCTAAAATAAGCATTAGATTCATTAATAATTTACGTCCTTTAAATCTTAATCTAGAAAGGGCATAACTTACAGACAATTGCATTATTGTTTGTAATACAGAACAAGCAATACCGATAATCATTGAGTTTCCGAACCATTTTAGGAATCCTGTTTTTGTAAATAAAGTGATATAGTTGTCAAACCCCCATTGTTTTGGAATAACATATCCAACTTGATATCCACA
>CAZSIA010000207.1:0-2811 GCA_964606905.1 uncultured Anaeroplasmataceae bacterium
ATTTGAAACAGCCCCTCTGTATAGTGAAGCTCCATCTCGTGTAACCATTTCTAATGAAACAAATTTTTTGATTTCGTTTGTTACATCCTCTTGAATACGTGAATTAATAATATTAACAATCTTATGTTCATCATGACTTATAAATACTGTACCATAAGATAACTTCTTTTTGAATGCAAAATCATCAATACCTATTTTTTTATATCTTTCATAGTTGGTATTTGTAGATTGTTTTTTTTTAGCAATCGTATTATAGATGTATCAGAAACTTCACAAATAGAATTTTTTAATGTTCTTTCCATACCAATAGCAGAAGATTCTTTTATATTTTCTAACAAATATGTGTCTAATCTTTTTGTTCTTCTTGATTTCCAATCACAACAATTCAAAGGATGAACAAATGATTTTTTCTTCGATTTATCAGTATAATATATTGGAAGTTTTATTCTTAAAACAACATATTTATCACCGAAATTCATATCTTTTAAAATTCTTGTTTTATAACCCCTAATGTAATAATCTAGTTTTTCAACAGTACAATCAATATAGATTGTTTTCTCTAAAATCTCATCATTAAGATATAAGAGATTATCATTTAATTGATCTAGAAATTTTTGCATATAACATCACCATTATCTTTAATTAATTACAAAGATATTATATCACATTATTTACTAAAAGAAAAGCAAAAACCCAACGAAATGAATAAGAACCGGACTTTTTCCACCTAATTCTAATACAACAGGAGTTAAATTTTCTGCAGCGCTTCTTAAAACAACTTTTCCTACCTCACTACTGCCAGTAAAAAATATAAAATCATATTTCAAACTCAATAATTCACTATTCACTTCTCTTCCACCTAAAACCGTAAATACATAATCTTCCTCATAACATTCGTCTAAAATCATTTTAATAACATTTGCGGTATTTGGTGAATATGCACTTGGTTTTACTATTGAAGTGTTTCCTGCAGCAATACTATCAATAAGTGGATTCATTGTTAATAAAAAAGGATAATTCCAAGGACTTAAAATTAATGTATTTCCATATGGATTTACAACTATATAACTTTTTGAATGAAATTGTGCAAGTGGAGTTTTAACGCTTTGAATCTTGCTTAATTTTTTAACATTTTTAATTAAATAGTTAAGTTCAGATAAAGTCATACCAATTTCACACATATAACTCTCAGATGAACTTTTTCCCAAATCTACTTTTAAAGCTTCGATAATTTCCTTTTCATATTTAATTATTGCACTTTTTAATTTTTTCAACATTTTTATTCTAAACTCAACATCAATCGTAACTCCTGTATTAAATAAGGCTTTTTGCTTATTTAAAATATTATTAACATCTTTTTTCATAAATTTCTCCTATGGGTTCTTTATAGTTACAACCACCAATTCATTTAAAAATTTTATCTAATCATTCATACAAAAATATAGATTTCATAACAATAAAGGAAAATAATTCAGCACCAACATCGCTCTTCTTATTTTTCTTATTGTTTTTTTATTTCTAGGATTTTTACTTTCTTTTCTAAAATTCAATCTTCACTTTTTTACCATTCACCATAATTATACTATGCTTTCTTACAAAAAGTCACTTTAAATCTAAATAAATCTAACGCTCAATCCGTTATTAAAAGTATTTTCATTCAAATTTATTCCATATGAATTACTAAAATATATTTTAACCACTTATAATTGTTTTTCATTTTTATTAAACTTTTCCTACTAAAGAAGAAGTATAACATAAGAACAAAATAACCTCTTTGGTGTTTGAACAAAAATCTACTATAATTAGTAAAAGTTTTCACACTTCAAAATTAGTTACTTTTCTTTTATTATTAACGAACATTATAATGAAATTAAGGAAAAATAAAGCTACAATTTTAAATGTAACTTTATAATCATTTTAATTATTTTTTTAATAATTTACTAGTAAAACAGGTTGACAAACTCAACAATTTTGTCCCCATTTAAACTTATAATATTCATTAAGAGTTTATAAGGTTCCATATGGTACAATCACGCCATCACCAAAAATAAAATCATATATTTTTTTATAAAATTCTTCTTTATTTTCTTCGATGATTTTTTTAATCATCTCTTCTTTTTCATCAAATTCTTCAATCTCAAACACTCTAATATCATCATACATATAATATTCTTTTTTTAATGAATCATAATCAAAATACTTTAAAAATTTTGAATAAAAAGAACATGTACAATCACTTAAACATCCTTCATAGAAGTATTTAGTACAATATGGTTCAGAAGGATGCTTTTTATATTCTTCTGAATTTTCTTTAACTTTTTCTAATAAAACAGTTTCATGATTATCCTTTAAAACTTTCAAAAATATTTCATATTCTTCAATTAATAGTCCAAAATTTTGAACTTCATAATCAAATAATCCACCAAGCATTAAAACTTTGTCTTCTTTTGTACATACTTGATCATCTACCTTGCCAAAATTAATAATATACCACTCACATTTTTTTTGAACTCTTTCACAATCTTTTTTAAAGTTATTTCTATTTGTAATTATTAATGAATGATTAGAAGAACTATTAGTTTCAAACACTCCTCTTCTGATTTGAACTTTCATAAAATTTAAACACCACCTTTTTCTAATTTCGATTTTTATCTTAAAACTTGATGACTTTTATTAAATGTGATTTTTCTATCTAATCGATTAATTCTAATTTAGTTTTCTCTTTCTAACAATATTCAAGATAATTAATCATATCATTATTGAACCTCTCTTGACTGAAGTCAAAAGATTCTAACTTCTAACATCTACAAA
>CAZSIA010000208.1:0-2800 GCA_964606905.1 uncultured Anaeroplasmataceae bacterium
TACTTAAACCTCGCATTAATATAAATTTTTTATATTATATATTTTTTAGATTGAAAAAAAATTGAAACACGGTTGAAATATTAAAAACAATTATTTTAAATATTTTCAATACGCAATTTATTACAAATATTATAAAAATATCGCTTTCATTATATTTCCATCTTTTTAATATCTTTATTTCACCTTTTAAAATCACATCTACTCTTAGCAAAATAAGAAAAAAAGCCATTAAATCGGTATCTTTATATCGTTAATGGCTAATAAATTTATTATATTTATTTATAATATAATTTTTTCTACCCTAATTTTTTTATTCAGTTCTTAGTGCTTCAACAGGATCTTTTTTAGCTGCTAATCTTGATGGGAAGAATCCAGCGATTAATGTTAGTAAAACGCTAATTCCAACTAAAATTAAACCTGCCATTGGCGGAAGTTCAGCTTTAAGTCCTGGTATACCGCTTAAAGAATACAAGATTATATTAATCAAAACACATAATAGTAAAGTTATAATAATTCCAATCGCACCTGCAGCAAATCCTTCAATAATTGTTTCAGCAGTAAACACCCTAGAAACATCGCGTTTTGAAGCGCCTACAGCTCTTAAAATACCAATTTCTTTTGTTCTTTCTAATACTGAAATATATGTAATAATTCCAATCATAATACTAGATACGATTAAAGAAATAGATACAAATCCAATTAATACATAACTAATTGCATCAATAATAGTTGAAACCCCACCCATCATTAATGCTACATAATCTGTATAAGAAATTTGATCTTCTTCACCTACATTTTTATTATAATCAGCTATTAAATTAGCTATTTTTTCTTTCGCATGAAAGTCTTTTGCATAGATACTAATACTACTAGGACTATCTAAATCAACCACACCTAATAAATCAAGATTATTTTCATATGTTGATTCTGATAAACCACTTGGAATAAAGTTTTCGTAAATAAAATTAATTCTGCTTTCATTTGAATTAGCAATATCTTGTTCAAACATAATCAGTATTTCAGTATTAGTTTTACCAACTAATTGTGATAACATTTCACTCTTATATTCTTCTTTAATCATTGTCATAGCAATTTGTTTATAATAACTACTAATTTGTTCTTTTGATAATCCATCTACTGTTTCTATGGCTTTTTCATCGCCTAACGATTGCGATAAAACCATAACTAATGTTTCTTTCATTTTTGACTCATCAACATTTTCATTTTTAATGTAATTAGCATACATTACTTCAAGCGTTGCTTCATCAGCAGTTGAAAAAATTTCTTTATATAGTTCTACTTTTTCAGTCACTGATAAAGTTTGAAGATACTCATTAATCTTAACAATCTTTTCATCTTTAGTTTTCGGGATATTATCATCCGTTTTAAAATATAGACCACTAATAACGTCAAAATTAGGTTTTGCTTTTTGATCTATAACAATTTGAGAACTATTTATTTGATTAATATACCATTCTGTAAGTTTATAAGTATAGGCAATCGAACCAGTTAACGCAGTAGCTGTTACACCTTCAACAGGTCTTATAATACCCTTAATTTTAAGTGGTGTAGATTTCGATGAATATAGCCATCTCAAATGATCCACATCATCACTTTTATCTTCCCAAACACCATCACCATCAACATCTGTGTAATAGTCAGTTGGTAATACTAGTTTATAAGTTAATTCAGTAATTTCTTGATAAGTATAGGAAGATTGTTCATTATTTATGGCTTCTCCTTTTTGCCACACTTCTAATAATCTTTTAAATTCTTCTTGGTCTTTAATCCCTAATGAATAAAGTGCTAAATCACTTATTTCATTATTTTCATTAACAATCAAAACCATTTCATCGTAAGAAGTAGGCCATTGTCCATACAATAAATCGTATTGACTATATATCATTTCATTAATTAATCCACCATCATTTGCTGGAATAATTTCACAAAAGTTATTTTCCATTCCACCACCCATCATCGATGAGTAAGAAGCAAATTGATTTTGACTTTGATCAATACTCGAACCAAACATACTTTCCATAATCAAAGCCATTAATTCAGACGGATTTACCTTTGTAACATCACCATCTTTATTAACATTTACAATATTTAAATCTAGGTTATATGAGTATTGAATAGCTGATATATATTCAGCATGTATTGTTTTATTTTCAATTAAAAACGTCTTAAAATCTTTTAAATTATTTTTTACTTGTCCCAATTTATTAAGCGAATTAAAAAGCTCAAAAACAGTTGAATTAGAATAAACTTTATCTAAATCATGATTACTGTTAGACTCTTGCGCTTGCATAAAATTATTTAACATTGTAGATAGATCCGTTGTTTCTTCATTTATTTGCACCGGATAACTCGATAATGTTTCCTCTTGAACTTGATCAATATAAGATTGAATACCATTTGATAAAGATAAAATCAAAGCAATTCCAATAATACCAATACTTCCAGCAAACGCTGTTAAAATTGTTCTACCTTTTTTTGTCATCAAATTATTAAAAGACAAAGATAAAGCTGTGAAAAAAGACATTTGTTTTTTAGTTTTTCTTAGAGAGTCTTTTTTCTTTTCCACCTCTTCATCCTTATGTAGTTCTTCTTCTGTATATGGATTTGAATCATCTGTCACAAGTCCATCATGAAGACGAATTATTCTTGTTGAATACTCATCTGCTAATTCTGCATTATGCGTAACCATAATTACTAACTTTTCTTTAGAAATCTCTTTTAAAATTTCCATTATTTGCACGCTAGTAGCAGAATCCAAGGCACCAGTAGGTTCATCAGC
>CAZSIA010000209.1:0-2752 GCA_964606905.1 uncultured Anaeroplasmataceae bacterium
TTATTTCACTTTTTCACCAACCAACCTACCAACCAACTGTGAAATGGTTAGAGGCAATAATTGAGTATTATATCTTTATACTTCGTTTAAGAATGATTTTCCGATTTCAGGCATTTCTAAATTAAAGTTTTCTGCAATTGTAGCTCCAATATCAGCAAATGATGCTCTTGTACCTAAATTAACGTTTTTACCATTTTTACGATAAACTACTAAAGGAACATATTCACGAGTATGATCAGACCCAGGTGCAGTTGGATCGTTACCATGGTCAGCTGTAATTATTACTAAGTCTTCTTCAGTAATTTTTTCTAAAAACTCAGCAAGTTGAACATCAAATTCTTCTAAGCATTTTGCGTAACCTTCTGGGTCTCTACGATGTCCATAAGCTGCATCAAAATCAACTAAATTTAAGAAACATAATCCCGTAAAGTCTTCTTCAGCAAACTTTATAATTTGTTCCATTCCGTGATGATTTGATTGATTTCTGTGAGATTCTGTAATTCCACTACCATTATAAATATCACTTATTTTACCAATACCTATAACAGCTAAATTATTATCTTTTAATGAGTTTAAAACTGTTGGACCAAATGGAGCGATTGCGTAATCATGACGGTTTGGAGTTCTTGTAAATCCATCAACTGGATTTCCGATAAATGTTCTTGCGATTACTCTACCAACCATCCATTCTGGTTTCATTGTAATATCTCTAGCGATTTTACAACAACGATATAATTCTTCAACTCCAAATGTTTCTTCATGAGCGGCAAGTTGTAATACAGAGTCTGCTGAAGTATATAGAATTAATGCTTTTGTTTTCATATGTTCTTCGCCTAATTCTTTTAAGATTTCAGTTCCACTTGCGCTTTTATTACCAATCATTTTATAACCAGTTTGTCTTTCTAATTCATCTACTAATTCTTTTGGGAATCCATGTTCAGTAAATGTTAAAAATGGCGTTTTTACTTCTAGACCCATAATTTCCCAGTGACCAGTCATTGTATCTTTACCATCAGAAAGTTCATCCATCTTACCCCATGATGCAATTGGATTTTCAATCGGGTCTACACCTAGGATATTTGTAATATTACCTAATCCCATCTTTTGCATTGTAGGCATATTTATTCCGCCTACTGATTTAGCTAAATTTCCAATTGTGTTAACATCTTTATCACCATATAAATATGATTTGGGAGCTTCACCACAACCTACTGAATCAATTACAATTGTAAATATTCTTTTATACATCTATTCTTCCTCCTCTTTTTTATTTTCGCTCATCGGATGAGCTTTAATATATACTTGTTTTAAATGTTCATTTTCAATATGCGTATATATTTGTGTTGTTGAAATATTTTCATGTCCTAACATTGCTTGAACTACTCTTAAGGAAACATCATTTTGAAGTAAATGAGTCGCGAAAGAATGTCTTAATGTATGTGGACTAATTTCTTTATTTATTCCAGCTTTTATAGCTAATTCTTTAATATATCTAAATAAATAATTTCTACTTAAATGTTTTCCTTGATAATTAACAAAACATAAATCAGTTGGAGTATGAACCATTTTAATTCTTACTTCAGATATATATTTTCTTAAAGCTAATATTGCTTCATCCCCTAATTGACAAATTCGCTCTTTTTTACCTTTTCCGTAAGCAATTAAGTATTTTCGATTTAACTGAATTTGTGATAATTTTAACTCAGTCAATTCACTAATACGCATTCCTGTACAATATAATGTTTCTATTATAGCTTTATTTCTAATTCCAACATCAGTTGAGGTATCTATTGCTTCAATTAATAATTCGATTTCTTCAACTGTTAAAACCTCAGGCAAATGAACTTCTTTTTTACTAGATGAAATAAGTTTTGCTGGATCATTTTTAACCTCAGGATATTCAGTAACACAATAAGCGTGAAACTTTTTAATAGAGGTTAATTTTCTTGCAATACTAGATGCAGTAAAACCATTTTTTTTAAGTAAAGTTAAATATGCTTCAACATCATCTTTAGTTATGTCTATTACATCATAAACATTGCGATATTTTTTTAAATATTCACAGTATTTATTTAAATCTGTTTCATAACTAGCTGCGGTATTTTTAGAAAGCATTTTAACACCAACTAAATACATTACAAATTCCTTAATTTCATAAAATGGAGGTTTCTTATCTTTATTTAAAACTTGTTTATAAGGACTACTTTTTCTAGGCATTTTTTTATCACATCCTTAAACAAAATAACTAAATACATAATTTCCATGTTCTAATCCAAATGAAGTTAACTTAATTATATCATCATTTAAATCTAAAAGTTTCTTTTCAATTAATTCTTTTATCATAAAATCATCAAAAGGATTACTATTAAATTTTTCTTGATATTTTTTAATAGATACGCCATTTATTTTTCTTAAACCTAACCAAAAATATTCACCTTTAGCTTCTTTTATAGAAACTTCTTCTTTAATTATATCACTATCAAACATATAATTAACTAATAATTTTGAATAATAAGTTCGTACTCCATTATAATATGAAGCACTTGATAAACCTAATCCAATATATTCATCTAAATTCCAATATATTAAATTATGTTTAGATTCATAACCATCACGAGCAAAATTACTAATTTCATAATGATTAAATCCTAATTCTTTTAATCCTTTAATAATTTCTTGATACATCATAGCTGTTATATCATCATTAGGTAATGATAATAAATTATGTTGTAACTTATTTGTTAAAACGGTT
>CAZSIA010000210.1:0-2747 GCA_964606905.1 uncultured Anaeroplasmataceae bacterium
ACATTATTAAGACGACTCAAATAATCAATCATGGCAAGAACATAAAATGCTTCAGGATACCATTTTTTATCCCACAATCTTCTTACCTCATCACTTTTTAAAGTATTAATAATATAATCTAAATCGCCTTCCTGCTTAACTTTATGACAAATATTACTTCTAAAGATTTCAAAATCTATTCTAATTTCTATATATTCACTTACAAGGTCTTCTACACTTACATTTAACGTTTTCGCTATTTTATAAACAATTTCCACAGAACATTTACAAATGTTGGTTTTTCCTCGAACTACTTCTAATAAAGTAGTATATGGAATGCCACTTAATTTAGAACATTCATAAACACTCATGCTTTTTTCTAAAAGTAATTTTTCAAGCATAATAACACATCCATTCACATTATAATTGTAACGCTTTACCGTTACATTATCAACGTATTTATTATTTACAAATGTAAAATTAAATTAAAGAAAAATATTGAAATTTTCATTATTATCTTTTGTTATTAATTATACATTCAATAATAGAAGATTTACAAAACTGATTATTTAAAATATATTTATGTACACTATAAAAACGGTGCATTTTTGTAAACACACCGCTATTTATAATAAAATTGTATTAACCTAAGAGGTTGTTAAAGAATTATTAATAATAATGAAATAATAAGGTACACTTAAGACTGTAATTCCATAACTATCCTTAATAATAATTCTGAAACAATAACTTCCTTCAACTAAACCAGCTAATGAAATAGATATATCACCTTGTGAATTAATAACAGGACGAGAACCAGAACTTGTATAGTCTCCTTCTTCTGTTTTTACCATTAAATCAGAAGATATTACACAATTATCTGGAACAACATATGAAATATTAACCTTTAATGTTCCGTCAACTTTAACAACATGTACATCTCCTGTAATTTTAATAGCTGCATTCGACTTAGCCGGAGTAGTAAAGACAACATAATTACTTATTTCTGCAACTATATCACCATTTAATACAGCTCTTGATACCATTGAATTAGAAGCATATAACTTTATATTTACATTATAAGAAGCTTCTATATCAGCTAATAAGTTAGAATCTAATGATATTTTCAAGTTATTAAGAGTCAAATCTTTAATAGGAATAATAAATAGACCATTCTCATTTTGATAGTAATAAGTTGTAGTATTACCTTGAGTTATTATAATTCTACTATCACTTGGTAATTCATCAATAGGATCAATTATCATAGCACAAGCTCTACAATCCCATTTTGAAGATTCTGCATCGTTAGTTACATCTGCGTATATATATTCTATCTCTTTTTCAATAGTATCTGGATCATCATTTTCTTTAATATCAAAAGAAACACTTACTAAACTTACAGAAATAGGACTATAAATTGAACTGAAAACAGGAACATCATCACGAATTCCAACTGCATTCAAACTAATTTCTAATAAATCACTAGAAATTTCATTACCTTTTTGTACTTTAGAAAAGTCAACAATAAATTGATAATTTAGTACACTTCCACTAACCGCAAATTTATCTGTTCCACCCATTTGAGTAAAACTACTTACTGTTACTACATCAACTGCTGAAGCAATATTAATGTACCATAGAGAATTATTAGATTTATCAACCAAAATTATTGAAGAACCACTAGGTAATTCAGTATTAAAATTAATACTTAAATCATTATATTCAGTATAATCTTTTATGTTAAAGTAAACTGTAAATGCTGAATCTCTAGATATATTAGCTGTTGTTGTTGTTACATCACCAAACACTTTATTTTCAGTAATATATGATGTAACAGATGCCTTCTTCTTCGCACCTCTAACAATTAGAGTAATTATGTATTTATCAGAAGAACTATCTGAAGGAATATCGTATAATGTTTTAAAATCGTGTGATACTTGTGCTTTATTAGTAGATTGTTCAGTTTGACCTGCTATTCTAGTTTCTGCAGTTACATTAAATTCACTACTCTTATAATAGCCATCTAATACAGTAACGATAATATTTAAACCAGATGTCGAATTTTCTTCAAGTGTACAGAAAAATCCATCACAGCAATCTATAACAATACTAACCTCAGTTGAATAATAATACATTTGATCAGCTCTTACTTCAGGTGAAGGATTATGATTTTCATCACTATTATATCTTATATAAATTAGGTAATTTGTATAAGTAATCGGTAATTTGAAAATATTATCATCTTGCCAAGGCAAATCTATAATCTCATTATCTGCATAATATGAAAGACGATACTCATATTCTTTATTTTCAGGATCCTCTGACGAATGAGAAACTACAATATTCCATTCATCATTAATTTCCTCTGGAGTAAATGATGGCTTATTTGGAGCTTCTTGATCAGCTTTATAAATAATAAAAGTAGCAATTGCAACAGCATCGTTATAAGCTAATCTTGCTTGATAAGTACCAGCATTAATTGGACTTTCAACTTCTATAGAATCTTTTAAATAAATCAAAGATACAACTTCATCCCATTTATTATTACTATATTTTAATGTTACAGGATGAGCTATCCCATCATATGTATAATTGTTTGCGTTTATCGTAATTGTTTCACTATAGCCTTTACAACTACATGTTTTTATTAAGATATTATCTTTTGCTGTATAAGAATAAGTAATAGTAAAGTTTTCATTATTAACATCGTGATCACAGGTAGTCCACATAGCGGACAATACTATAGTGTCACCATCAATACCACTTAAATT
>CAZSIA010000211.1:0-2725 GCA_964606905.1 uncultured Anaeroplasmataceae bacterium
ATTCCCCTTTTTTTTGCCCATCTACCATTCCCATCTAAAATAATAGCTATATGATTAGGTAAATTTACTTCAATTATTTTCTCATTGCTCATCTATATCATTCCCTATTTGAATATTATATCATAATTAAATAGATTATGAAAGAATCTATTTAAAATATAAAAGACACTCATTAAAAAGTGTCTTATAATCGATTATATTGTCATTAAATCTTTTTCTTTTTCGGCAGTTAATTTTTCAATTTTAGCAATATACTCATCAGTATATTTTTGACTGTCCGCTAACCAACCTTTTTCATCATCTTCAGGTAAGTTTAATTTTTTGATAGCATCATTTAAATCGCGACGAATATTTCTAATGCCAACTTTTGCAGTTTCTTGCATTTTTCCTACAACTTTAACTAATTCTCTACGACGTTCTTCAGTCATTTTAGGAATAATTAAGCGAATTCCTACTCCATCACCTTGAGGATTTAATCCTAAATCACTAGTTCCAATAGCAACTTCAATTGCTTTTAAACACGAACGGTCAAAAGGCTTAATGTATAATTGGCTAGCTTCTGGAACAGTTATAGATGAAATTTGTTTAATAGGTGTTAAAACTCCATAATATTCAATTCTAATAGCATCTAATAAATTTGGATTAGCACGTCCTGTACGAACTGTGTTTAATTCTCTTTGATAGCTTTCGATTGTTTTATCCATTTTTTCTAAAGCTTCCATTAATAACATATCAGGCATAAACTTTTCTCCTTTTAAATTAATTTTTGATTAATGTTCCTATTCTTTCACCTTGTGCAGCTCTTAGAATATTTCCATCTTCATTCATATTAAATACAATAATTTCCATATGATTATCTTTACAAAGTGTAGCAGCTGTTTGATCCATTACTTTTAATTCTCGTTCAATGATTTCTTCAGCAGTTAATTCTTCAATAAACTCTGCATCAGCATATTTTCTAGGATCTTTGTTATATACGCCACGTACACCATTTTTAGCCATTAAAATTACTTCAGCTCCAATTTCTGTAGCGCGTAAAGCTGCGGCTGTATCAGTTGAAAAATATGGCATACCAGTTCCACCAGCAAAGATACATACCCTACCCTTTTCTAAATGACGAATCGCTCTTCGTCTGATATATTGTTCACACACATCATCAATACTCAAAGCACTCATCACTCTTGTTGGAACTCCCAACGCTTCTAGTGCATCTTGGACTGCAAGTCCGTTCATCACTGTTGCAAGCATTCCCATATAATCTGCTTGAGCACGATCCATACCTAATTCTTGGCCAATATGACCACGGAAGATATTACCGCCACCACAAACGATTCCAATTTCAATCCCTAAATCATGAACTCTTTTAATTTGTTCTGCGACTTCTTTAACTGTTTTAGGATCAATACCAAATTCGGTTTTCCCTTTTAAAGCTTCGCCACTCATTTTAAGTAAGATTCTTTTATACATCAGCTTCACCTCATTATTTTTTAAAAAAAGGGACAAAATTATCCCCTTTTCATAATTATTACTTGTTTAAACCTGCTTGAGCAGCAACTTCTGCAGCGAAGTCTACAACTTCTTTTTCAATTCCTTCACCTACAACAAGGCGTACAAAAGAAACAACATTGCATCCTTTAGATTTAACGTATGCTGCAACTGTTTGATCTGGGTTCTTAACAAATGGTTGATCTAATAAACAAATTTCTTTAAAGTTTTTAACTAAACGACCTTCAACCATTTTTTCGATGATTTGTTGTGGTTTAGGTTTAGCAGCTGTTGCATTTTCATTTAATGCCTGAGCTAATAAAATTTCACGTTCTTTAGCAACTTCTTCTACTGAAATTTGTTCGTTTGAAACATATTTTGGACCTAATGCAGCGATATGCATAGCGATATCTTTTGCACATTCAGCATCACTACCGTCAAGTAATACTAAACTAACAATGCGTCCGCCCATATGTTTGTATGCACCAAATACTTGGTTTTCATTTTTAGTAACACGTTGAACACGGCGTAAAGAAATTTTTTCACCGATTGTTCCACTTGCTTCTAAAATTAATTGATTTAATGTTTTACCATCAACATTAATTTCTAAAGCACAGTTTGTGCACATTGCATCACTATTAGCAATAATTTCACCAACTGTAGCAATTAATGATGTGAATTTTTCATTTTGAGCAACAAAGTCAGTTTCAGAGTTCATTTCGAATACAACAGCACTATTTCCACTGAATGCATAACTACATAAACCTTCTGCAGCAACTCTACTTGCTTTCTTTTCAGCTTTAGCAATACCTTTTTCGCGTAACCATTTAATTGCCTCTTCGATATCGCAATTTGATGCTTCTAATGCTTTTTTACAATCAAGCATACCTGCACCAGTTTTTTCTCTTAATTCTTTAACCATTGATGGTGTAACTGCTGGCATTTTGATTTCCTCCTATGATTATTCAGCTGGTTTAGCTTCTTGAGCTTTTGGAGCTGGTTTTTTATTTACTGGTTTTTTAGGACCATTGTTTGGTTTTTTATTATTTGGTCTTTTTTCTTCTTTAACTTCTTCAGTTTTATTCATTTCTTCATCGATATTGATAACTTCGTCATCAAATCTTTCAACTGTTCCACCTTGAGCCTCGATGATAGCATTAGTCATAACATGAGCAACTAATTTAACGGCACGGATTGCATCATCATTTGCTGGGATAACGTAATCTACATCATCAGGATC
>CAZSIA010000212.1:0-2642 GCA_964606905.1 uncultured Anaeroplasmataceae bacterium
GCGCAAATCACTTGTAACCATGGATCATTAATATTCATAAACCTTAAATCAAATAGCCCAAAAAACCATAAACAAATTGGATAAATAATTGATGAAGCAAGTGTTTGAGCAACTAATTCTTTTCCTAAAATGAAAAAACCAGCAATAAAAATGATTAAAGTAAAGAAAACTACCAATAAAGTAGAATCAATATTATACACTCTACTTAAAAATAAAGATAGTCCAGTAACACCACCTGTTACAAGTCCATTGGGTTCAATTATCGCTTTCACACCAAAAGAATATAAAAGATTACCTAATAATATCAAAGTAAAATACTTAAGATATTTTAAAAATGTTTTTTTATTCATTTTCATAACCTCTACTATGGCGATTTTCATCATGGTAATAATTTTTAAAGAATTCACGTTTAAAATCCAACAAACGGTCTTCTTTAATTGCTTCTCTAATTTGAGTCATTAAGGTTTTTAAAAAATATAAATTATGATAAGTTAATAAACGAGCTCCTAAAATTTCTTCAGCATGAATTAAATGACGTATATAACTGCGGTTAAACTTTTTACATACATAACAATCGCAATTTGGATCAAGTGGAGTTAGGTCAGTTGCGTATTTTTTCCCTTTCATAACCAGTCTACCGACACTTGTCATTGCCGCGCCATGACGGGCAATACGCGTTGCGTGAACACAATCAAACATATCGATACCATTAATTGCACCCATCACTAAATCATCAGGTTCACCAACACCCATCAAATAACGTGCTTTACCTTCTGGCATAACTGTTTTTAGGTATTCTAACATATCATACATTTCTTCTTTACTTTCACCAACACTTAGTCCGCCAATTGAATAGCCTGGAAAATTAATTTTTTCAAGTTCGTCAATACAATATTTTCTTAACTCTTTAAATGGACCACCTTGAACAATACCAAATAGAGATTGAGTGTCTATATTATGATGATGAGCTTTACATCTAGCTGCCCATCTAATAGTTCTTTTAACACTATCTTCCATGTAATCATATGAAGCATGAAAAGGAGGACATTCATCTAAAACCATAATAATATCCGCACCTAAATTATGTTGGATATCAATACTTTTTTCTGGTGAAAGAAATAATTTCTCACCACTTTTATGATGACGGAAAGTTACTCCTTCTTCTGTTATTTTTCTAATTTTTGATAAACTAAATACTTGGAAACCTCCACTATCTGTTAAAAGTGCTCCATCCCATTTCATAAATCCACGAATGCCACCATTTAGCTTTACAATTTCATCACCTGGTTCTAACCATAAATGATATGTATTACCTAAAATCAATCCTTGACTAATCTCCTTAACTTCTTCAGGAATCAATGTTTTAACATTAGCTTTTGTTCCAACAGGCATAAAAATAGGGGTTTCGAAATCTCCATGAGGAGTGTGTAAAATCCCGTACCTAGCACCAGATTGGGCACAAGTATGAATAAGCTCAAACCATACTGCATCTTTCATTATAATCTCTCCTATTTAATAAACATACTATCGCCGAAGGAAAAGAAACGATACTTTCTATTTATCGCTTCGTGATAAGCATTTAAAATTATCTCTTTACTTGCAAATGCACTTACTAACATAACTAATGTCGATTTAGGTAAATGAAAATTAGTTATTTGTGCTCCTACTACTTTAAATTTATAACCAGGATAAATAAAAATTTCAGTATTATCGTGACACTCTTTAAAGGAATTAGTTTCCATATCAAATGCACTCTCTAAAGTCCTCGTTGAAGTTGTACCAACCGCCACTATTCTTTTGCCACTCTTAATTCCTTCATTTAAAATATCCGCAGTATCTTTTGTAATAAAATATTCTTCGCTATGCATCTTGTGGTTTGTCACATCCAAAACATTAACAGGTCTAAATGTTCCAAGACCAATATGAAGTGTCACATAGCAAATCGTCACACCCTTTTCCTTTAACTTTTCTAACAATTCAGGTGTAAAATGAAGTCCTGCTGTTGGGGCTGCACTACTTCCATGTGTTTTAGCATAAACAGTTTGATAACGGTCTTTATCAATTAATTTTTCATGAATATATGGTGGAAGTGGCATCGAACCAATTTTATCTAATATTTCTAATAAAACACCTTCATAAATAAATTCAAAATGACAAATTCCCTCACTAAAAGTATCAACACATTTTATTCTAAGTAATCCATCACTGAAACAAACAACGTCGCCAACATGAATTCTTCTGGCTGGTTTAACTAAACATTCATAAAGGTCTTTTTCAAGATTTTTTAAAATTAATATTTCAATTTTTGCGCCTGTAGATTCCTTTATACCATAAATTCTTGCAGGAATAACCTTAGTATTATTTAAAACTAAAATATCATTTTCATCTAAGTAATTTATAATATTATAAAATCTTTCATGCTTAATGTTTCCAGTTTCTCTATCTAATACTAATAATTTAGATTCACTTCGATTCAAGATTGGAGTTTGAGCAATTAGTTCTTCTGGTAAATTAAAATCAAAATCACTAGTTTTCATACTTAAATAACCCCTCATTAAATGATACTTTTAATAAACTATAAGTCTTTTCAGTTACCACACGTCCGCGAGGAGTACGATTAATATATCCCTCTTGTAACAAGT
>CAZSIA010000213.1:0-2620 GCA_964606905.1 uncultured Anaeroplasmataceae bacterium
ACTCCACCTCTTACAGGTTCCATTACAACAACACTAATTCCTCTTTTTGTTAATTCTTCATATTGTTTTTTCCCATCTTGCATTTCATAATCTAAATAATTAAATTGTATTTGCGCAAAATCCCAATCTAATTCATCTGATATCGGAATAATATTTTGAGCTGGATCATGAAATGAAAAACCTAAATGACGAATTTTTCCTTCTTTTCTTAATGAATCTAAAAATTCATATACACCTAATTTTTTATATAATTCATGATAACCTATATTCATTGCATGACAAAGATAAAAGTCAAAATATTCTACCTTACATTTTACTAATTGTTCAGCAAAAATTCTTTTTGCATCATCAAGTGTTTTTAAATCCCAACTTGGCATTTTTGAAGCAAGTAAAAAGGATTCTCTAGGATATTGGCTTAATATTTTACCAATAACAATTTCACTTTGCCTATTATGATATGGATAAGCTGTATCAAAATAAGTTATACCAGTTTCAATTGCTTTATTAACCATTTTCTTAGTATGTTCGTAATCGATTTCATCTGTACCAGCAATTAGTGGAAGTCTCATACATCCCATACCTAATAATGATACTTTTTCATCTTTAATTTTTCTATATTCCATAATTACACCTGCTTTTATAATAATTGTATCATATTATTTTAAAAAAAATAACTCCTTTATTAAAGGAGCTAAATTTTTAATTACTTGTTTCATCATCACTAGATAAAATTGCCATAAAAGCCTCTTGTGGAACTTCTACTGTTCCAATTGCTTTCATTCGCTTTTTACCTTCTTTTTGTTTTTCTAATAATTTTCGTTTACGACTAATATCTCCACCATAACATTTAGCTAATACGTCTTTACGCATTGCTTTAATATCTGTTCTAGCTATAACTTTATGATTAATAACAGCTTGAACTGGAACTTCAAATAATTGTCTTGGAATAACTTGTTTTAATTTTTCACAAATGATTCTTCCTCTTGGTTGGGCAAAATCTTTATGAACAATACAGCTTAAAGCGTCCACTACTTCACCATTTAACATAATATCCATTTTAACAAGTTTACTTTCACGATATTCAGAAATTTCATAGTCAAATGAAGCATATCCACGTGTAGCAGATTTAAGTTTATCAAAGAAATCGTAAACAATTTCAAGTAGTGGAATATAGTAATGAATAACAACTCTATTTTCCTCAATATATTCCATTGTATCAAATAAACCACGTTTCTTTTGACAAATATCCATTACTGCACCTACATATTCACTAGGTGTCATAATTGTAGCTTTTACAAATGGTTCTTCAATACTTTTAATTTTTTGTTGTTCTGGTAAAAGTGATGGATTATCTATTGTAATCATACTTCCATCAGTTAAATTAACATGATAGACAACACTTGGAGCTGTGGCAATTAAATCGATATTAAATTCACGTTCAATACGTTCTTGAATGATATCCATATGAAGTAAGCCTAAGAAACCTGTTCTAAATCCAAAGCCTAATGCTTGAGATGTTTCTGGTTCATATACTAAAGAGGCATCTGATAGTTTTAATTTATCTAAAGCATCTTTTAAATCATTATATTTCGTAGTATCAATTGGGTACAAACCACAATAAACCATTGGATTTAATTTACGATACCCTGGTAAACTTAAATTACTTTGGTTTTCTTTTGTTGTAATTGTATCCCCTACTGCGATTTGTTGAATATCTTTAATTGATGCACAAATAAATCCGACATCTCCAACAGTTAAAAATTCCCTTTTTACTTCTTTTGGTGTTTTTACTCCTAATTCAGTAACAATATATTCAGCATTTGTTGCCATTGTTTTAATCGTATCTCCAACACGAATTGTACCACTAAAAATTCTTACTAAAATTACTACACCACGATATGGATCGTATGCTGAGTCAAAGATTAAAGCTTGTACAGGAGCTGTTGGATCACCTACAGGAGGATTGACGTATTTTACTACTGCTTCAAGCGCTTCTTCAATACCAATTCCAACCTTTGCACTAGCTAAAACTGCTTCATCAGCAGGTAGTCCTATAAAGTTTTCAATCTCTTCTTTTACGCGTTCAATATCTGCGCTAGGTAAGTCGATTTTATTAATTAAAGGAATTATTTCCAAATTATTATCTAAAGCCAAATAAACATTAGCTAATGTTTGTGCTTCAACTCCTTGTGATGCGTCTACAACTAAAATTGCACCTTCACAAGCAGCTAAACTTCTACTAACTTCATATGTAAAGTCAACATTACCTGGGGTGTCAATTAAGTGAAGGATATAAGTTTGTCCATCTTTAGCCTTATATAAAATTTCAACTGCATTTAATTTAATTGTAATTCCACGTTCGCGTTCTAAATCCATACTATCAAGTATTTGGTCTTTCATTTCACGTTCGGTTAATGTATTTGTGAATTGTAAGATTCGATCCGCTAAAGTACTCTTTCCATGATCAATATGGGCGATGATACAAAAGTTACGTATTCTTTTTTGTCTAGCAAGTAATTCTTCTCTATTAATACTCATATCAATCACAATCCTTTCGCTATACAATTATATTGTATTTTTACCAATTACCAAAAAAGATGATGGAACTTACGAAGATGAA
>CAZSIA010000214.1:0-2592 GCA_964606905.1 uncultured Anaeroplasmataceae bacterium
CCCCTAGTAAACTTTAAACACCTAAAAAATACATTGAATAACCTTTTTCTAGGCCTATTCGTATCGAATTTGTAAGTAATTTATCACATTAATTTTTATGAGTCAAATCGACCATTTAATCTAAAATTAACAATTTGAGAAAATTCTTTTTAAAACGTGACTTTAAACGTGACAGAGTTCCAATATTCCTTAGTTTTTGAGAAAAAAGTATTCAAAGCCTCTATGTAAACATTTTCATAAAAAAATTAAAAACTCCTACCAAAAAGGAGCGTTTGGCAGGAGTCCAGAAAGGAGGTGATGACACAAACATGAGGAAGTTACATGTCATTAACGGTAATTATTAAATTTAGGTAGTTTTTCTATTAGATCGTTAATTTCCCTATCATTGACTTCAACATCAATAATAACAGCAAATTCATATGTCTCTTCATTTCTAAAATCTTTTATTGCGCCTAGTTCATTACATACATAACAATCATTAGAGTTATGTTCACTCACAATTCTTTCATTATGTTTTATGCCAAACTTTAGCATTTCAATTGCTTGTTCTTTGTATTTCTCTAAGTTTTTAAGTGCATATCTAAGACAATTATTAATGATAGGATTTACTGAATAGTATGTTTTTGAAGAAACGCCATGTTTTATTTTATATGAATTACCAAGTTCTACTTCATATTTTTTTATTTCAAATAATGAATCAAATATCTTCTTGTTGTTTATTAAAATTTCAAAGTATTCTGGTTGATAGAATAATGCACCATCTCCACCATAGTGACCATTTGTATAAAACATATTAAATGAATCATATATATCATTAAATAGATCTGCATCATCCATACTTGCTACAAGTCTAGCGAATTCTAAACTGTTTTCAAAATGAACCCATATAATACCTTTTTCTTTGTTAAAATTAAATTGGTTATGATACCACTGAAGTTTCATTCCAAATTCATCATGCAAATATCTAACTGCGTTAACAGAATGATACTCAACAACATAATCCAAGAATGTCTTACCAAACTCATCCATGTTATTTAAGATAGATTTTCCATCTTTTGTTTGGAGTAAATTAAATTCTTCTCTATAAAGCTTTGGATCATCTAAATATGCATAGTATCTAAAGCCTTTATCAAATGGTATATTCTCTTTTTCTAGAGGTAGCTTATAGGCATCTTTATTCATTATTCTAGCAAGCGATACACCGAATATCTTTTCTAGAGGAATAATAAATTCATATTTTAATGGTCTTTTACCTTTTAACATTTTTGAAAAGTTAGCTCTTTCTCTATCTGCAAAGCCATATGCTTCTTGACCTCTAATACCAAGCTCATGTGCTATATCAACTAATAGATGGCTATACATCTTAATTCCTTTTAAATTCATATAATAATCAATATTTTCTTTTAAATTTGTCATATTCTTTTCCTCCGAGTTCAGGTATATTATATCACAAATATTTTAATTTTGTTGTCATTTACGACAACTTTTGTAGTCAATTTTACCTTTTGTGATTTTTTACCTGTTTTTTTATATAGTCAAATATGACAACAAATAAAAAATAGCCCACTACTCATCTAATTCTAGACTTTCATGGGCTTATGTTAGTTTTCCTTATCTTTATTAAATTGTTTGAAGATTTGATTTGTACCAGTTGCAGTTAAACCAGATGCACCACCAATGATGATGGCTAAGTTCTTTTTTTACTTCATCAGGTTTCTTGATAGGCTCTTCATAATCTTTGATATCAAGCACTTCTCTAATTAAGGATTCAGAATAATAATGTGCATCTGATCCAAATAAAGTAGCTTCATTAGGCTCTGACTCTAATCCTTTACATAGATTAGGCATTGCCTTGCATTAAAAGAGCTATGTCTTACTCGAACTTGGTGATAGTAAAAGATGTTTTGTTGTTGGCATTTACTATCCTCCTTGTTTTGCTTCACCAAATTTTTGAATCTCAACTTTATTAACCGAATCTCCTGGAACGATAATTGTTACTTTGTCAGGATTGAATCCAAAAAGCTTTTTAAATAGACCTTTCTTCATCATCTTCTTTCTACAAGTGACAACCTCATTTTTAGAAGATTCATCAGCAACACTGATTTTAAGTTTGTGTATCATGTGAATACCTCTTTATGATTTCTAAGCAAGGTTTGTTATCTCTTGCTCACCATATGGAGATTTAGAAGGCTTTTTGACCACCCTCAAAAATAAAAAAATTCTAGAAATTAATCCAGAAACTCATTCAAAAATATAAGCGTCTACCTATGCTAGAAAATAAAAAAAGAGACCTAAGAAATGACTTATAAAATCACTTCCTAGACCTCTAGAAATTAAAAAATATGTATAACGGCGGGTATTGAACCCATAAAAAAACAGACTGATATTTTGTATCAATCTGGTTCTTTCAATATGGTGGACCAGGCTCGTGTTTGTCGCCATCCACGTCCCAAATGCTAATTTTCTATCATTTAGCATCATTTTGGGAAATTTCCACTTAATATTCGCTAATATTAGTATATCATACTAGCGGTTCAATTTCAATCAGTGATGTTAGATACTTAGAATCCGAATTTCTTTTAGATGATTCAC
>CAZSIA010000215.1:0-2580 GCA_964606905.1 uncultured Anaeroplasmataceae bacterium
TGCAGAACACAAAAAAGTCACAAAAGAAAGAGTTTTGAAAATGCAGAGATTAAAGAAGCGTTTATTCATGATATGCTTATGAATGTAGTGTTTACAATTATCGGTGTTTTTGCACAAATTGGTTATACTAAGAAAAAAGATCAAACATCAAGAACTACAGTTTCAAGATAAATTAAAACAAGCTATCTAACATTATATGTTAGGTAGTTTTTTAATGAAAATGAACAAAAATATATATATTTTTAAAAGAAAATGATTGACAGTTAATTTTGAAGTTGATATAATATATTAGCATGCGTATTCATGCGTGTCGAATTTTTACATTCGTGGAAGGAATAAATTCCATTGACCACATTTACGAAAAAAGGAGGTATGTCGTGTGGCTAAAAAACTTGTAAAAGTTGTAAAGTTACAAATTCAAGCAGGTAAAGCAAACCCAGCTCCACCAGTAGGTCCAGCATTAGGTCAAGCAGGTGTTAACATCCCAGGTTTTTGTTCTCAATTCAATGAACAAACTAAAGATAAAATGGGCTATGTATTACCAGTAGTTATCTCAGTTTACGATGACCGTTCTTTCACTTTCGTTGTAAAAACTCCACCAGCTTCTGACTTGTTAAAGAAAGCTGCAGGAATCGAAAGAGGTTCAGGAAGTCCAAAAGCAACAAAAGTTGGAACAATCAGCCGTGCTAAGTGTGCTGAAATTGCCCAAATGAAGATGCCAGATTTAAATGCAAATGACATCGAAGCAGCAACTAGAATTATCGAAGGTACTGCTAGACAAATGGGAATTGTCGTTGTTGACTAAAAACAGGTTGTTAATAGCAATCTAAATTGTGGGAGGATATCCCGCTTATACCACATTTTAGGAGGAAGAATATATGAAGAAAGGAAAAAAATACGCTGAAGTTGCAAAACTTGTAGAATCAACTAGAAAGTATACAGTTGTTGAAGGCTTAGAATTAGCATGCAAAACTAGTACTACTAAATTTGATGCTTCTGTTGATGCAGTATTCCGTTTAAACATCGACCCACGTAAAGCAGAACAAAATCTTCGTGGTGCTATCGTATTACCTCATGGTACTGGTAAAACTAGAACAGTATTAGTAATCGCTAGTGGTGCTAAAGCTGAAGAAGCAAAAGCAGCAGGTGCAGATTTTGTTGGTGAAGCAGAATACATCGAACAAATTCAAAAAGGTTGGTTTGGATTTGATGTAATGATCGCAACTCCAGATAAAATGGCTATGCTTGGACGCTTAGGACGTTTATTAGGTCCTAAAGGATTAATGCCAAACCCAAAAACAGGTACAGTTACTATGGATGTAGCAAAAGCTGTACATGATGTTAAAAATGGTAAAGTTGAATACCGTACTGATAAAGTAGGAAATATTGCATTACCAATTGGTAAAGTATCTTTTGGTGCTGAAAAGTTAGCTGAAAACTTTAAAGCAGTTTATGATGTTTTATTAAAAGTAAAACCTGCAACTGTAAAAGGTGCTTATGTTAAAAACATAAGTGTATCTTCAACAATGGGTCCTGGAATCAAAGTTGACCCAGAATTAAAGTAATATTTAATTTGAAACTAAATTAAGAAATTATTTAATTGCCAAAGACAGTAGGGGGCAAGGCCTTAATGATCCTACCGAGGTATAGAATAAAAGTTATTCCCTTTTGTCTATGCCGGCAAAAGGGTTTTATTTTGCCGCAATTAAAAAATTAAGCCAACCGTTACCTGGCTAAGTGTAACGACACTAAAATCTATAGGAGGTATAGACATGGCAAATGAATCAATTATAAAGCAAAAAGAAGCTGCTGTTTGTGAAGCTGCTACTAGAATTGCTGATTCTAAGGTCGTTATCGCTTTTGACTATCATGGATTAACAGTTGAAAAGTTCGAAACACTTCGTAGAGAAGTTCGTAAAGCTGGCGGTGAAATCGTAGTATTAAAAAATAACATTTCTCGTCGTGCTGCTATTCAAAGTGGACATGAAGTTTTCGCTGGTCAATTAACTGGTCCAAAAGCAATCGTTTTCTCAGGAAACGAAATCGTAGCACCTGCAAAAGCTGTATTTGAATTCGCTAAGAAAAATGATGTAGTTAAAATTTCAGGCGGAATCGTTGAAGGCGCTGATGTAGACGGTGCAAAAATTGCAGAACTAGCAACATTACCATCATATGAAACATTATTAACTCAATTAGCTGCTGGTATGTTAGGAACTGTAAGTCAATTAGCTGTTGGATTACAACAAATAATTGAACAAATGGAAGAAGCCAATAACTAAAATTTTTATAGGAGGATATTTAAAATGGCTAAATTAGATAAAGTTACTTTTATTGAAGCATTAAAAGAAATGACAATTCTTGAAATTAAAGAATTAGTAGACGCTATGAAAGAAGAATTTGGTATTGATCCAAGCGCTGTTGCTGCTGCACCTGCTGCTGCTGCAGAAGCTGAAGGACCAGCTGAACAAACTGAATTCACAGTTGAATTAACAAGCGCTGGAGCTAGTAAAATTCCAGTAATCAAAGTTGTAAGAGAAATCACTGGTTTAGACTTAAAAGGTGCTAAAGACTTAGTTGATG
>CAZSIA010000216.1:0-2572 GCA_964606905.1 uncultured Anaeroplasmataceae bacterium
CTGGTTTTATTTCAAATCCTAATGAATATGAACTTTTTCAAAGTGATGCATATCTACAACAACTAGCTAATTGTATTATGTATGGAATAAATGATTATTTTGAAGTGGTATAGAAAAAGCTTAAAAAAATTGGAATTTTATAATTTATTTAAAACTTCTTGGCGAAGAATGTTTAACACAACTTCTAGATTATCATCTTCAGGTCTTTGAAATGATAATGTTAAATTATACTTTGGCCAAATGATTGTTATTTGTCCATAAGCGCCATCGGCACGATATCCATCTCCTTCTGGTACCATCCAGAATTGGAAGGAATAATCTCCCCAATTGTCTTTATTTGTTTTTATTTGTGGTGTTTTACACATATTTATATATTCTTCAGAAATGATTCTTTTTCCTTTATAAACACCATTATTTAAGAATAATATTCCTAAACGATTCATTTCTTCAATATTTAAACATAATTCACTCGCTGCAATGCAATAACCATTTGGATCTACACCCCACATTGGCAATCCAATTTCTAGTGGAATAAAAATCTTTTCATAACATAATTGTGTAAAATTACGATTATATACTTTACTTACTATTCTAGATAAAAGATATGTATCGCCATTAGAATAATAAAATTTTGTTCCTGGTTTTACTATTGGTGTTTTTGATATTAAAAATTTGAAGTAATCTGGATATCCGATTCCTTTTTTTCGTTCATCACCCATAAGAAGTGCTTCGCTAAATCCAGATGACATCATTAGTAAATCTTTAACCGTAATATCTTTAAGTTTATCATATGTTTGGTCATCTATTTCATCTTTAAAGACATCGACAAGACGTGTAGTGAGTTTTAATTTTTCTTCATCAATCGCTATTCCTACCATTAAAGAGGTAAAACTTTTTGAATGAGAATAAATATTACGATTTGCGCGTGGGAAATATTGTTCTTTCCATAGTAGTCCATCTTTGTTTGAAAGACAAATTGCTTCTAGTAAAGTGGTTGGGTACTCCTCAACTCTTTTTTTAAAATTTAAAATTAATTGTTCAATCATAAATTACTCCTTTTAGTTGTTATTTCTATAATCAATTATAACAAATAATATGATTGAAGTAAAATTTATTGTAAATAATAATATTGGTGATAAATTTGAATAAAACAACATGGAGTGGTTATATTGAAAAAACTTTTCCTAAACTTAATAAAGATATAGAATGTGATGTTTTGGTAGTTGGTGGTGGGATATGTGGAATACTTTGTGCTTATCATTTAAAACAAAGTGGTAAGAAAGTTATTTTATTAGAAGCTGATAGAATTTGTAGTAAAAAAACTTTAAAAACAACCGCGACTATAACCGCTATTGAAGATTTGATGTATTATGAACTTATTAATGATGATGGAGTAGAGAAAGCTAAACTTTATTTAGAAGCTAATTTGTTTGCATTAAGTGAGTATAAGAAACTAGCTAGTTTGATTGATTTTGATTTTGAAGAATGTAATTCATATAAATATTCTAAAAAAAGTGATGGTGAAATTGAACTTGAAGTAGCGGCAATTAAAACACTTGGTTATGCTTGTAATTTGAAAGAACAATTAGATTTTCCAATTAAAATAGCTAAAGCCTTAGAGTTTGAAAACCAAGGACAAATGAATCCAACTAAACTTATGAATAGTTTAATTAATGATTTAGAAATCTTTGAAGATAGTAGAGTTATAAAGATAAAAGGTAAAAAAGCTTATACTGAAGATAACTCAGTAACTTTTAATGACGTTGTAGTATGTACAGGATTTCCTTTTTTAAAATTAAAGGGTTTGTTTTTTATGAAGATGCATCAAGAAAAATCGCATGTTATCGAGGTTTTTGATGATTCTAAAATAAAAGGTAATGGTGTTGGAACATCTTGTGATGATTTATATTTTCGAAATTATAAAGATAGCGTTTTAATTGGGGCTACTGATGTTAAAACTGGTTCTAATTGTGATGGGTTTGATAAGATTCATAAGTTTATAGTAGAAAAATATAATATTAAAAAAATTAAAAATAGATGGATTAATATTGATGCGATGACTTTAGATAAAATGCCTTATATTGGTTTATATACAGGCTATGAAGAAAATATGTATGTAGCAACAGGATTTAATATGTGGGGAATGACTAAATCGATGTTAGCGGCTCATATAATTACTGATTTAATTAATGGAAGAAAAAATAAGTTTTCAAAATTGTTTTCTCCACAAAGAAAAATGTTAGTTAAACCTTTGCTTGGTAATGTTTCAAGTGCGGTTAAGGGAATTTTTTCTTTTGGTAAGAAAAGATGTAAACATTTAGGTTGTGGGCTTAATTATAATTCTTTAGATCAAACTTATGAATGTCCTTGTCACGGTTCTAAGTATGATCATGAAGGGAATATTATTGAAACTCCGACACAGAAGGTAATAAACGTGAAGTGATTATAAAAACTTGAGAAGATTTATAGTTTGAAAAGTGATAAAATAAAAAGAGAAAATAATATACAAACATTGTCCTGTTAAGATTTGAGCAAAATCTTAATGGGGCGTTTTTTTTTGAAAAACGCCCCA
>CAZSIA010000217.1:0-2517 GCA_964606905.1 uncultured Anaeroplasmataceae bacterium
ATGATGTTTTAAAATTCCTAGATAAGGAGTGATATTATGATTATCTATCTTATTGGAATGCCTGGGTGCGGAAAGAGTAAGACTGCTAAATATCTTCAATTCGAAAAAGATATGAAGATAATTGATTTAGATAATTATATTGAAGAACAAAGCGGAATAGATATTCCTACAATTTTTAGTAAATATGGTGAAGAGTATTTTAGAATTCTAGAAACTAGAGCTTTAGAACAATTAAACACTATAGATGAAACTATAATTGTTTCTTGTGGTGGAGGGATTGTTCTAAACCAAAAGAATAAGTTAGTTATGAAAAATGGCTTATCTGTATTCTTAAACGCTTCTATTGATACTTTAAAGTCTCATTTGGAATCTTCATCAACACAAAGACCATTACTAAAGGTTAAAACCATTGAAGAAATATATAATGAAAGAATTGTACTTTATTATGAATTTGCTGATTATATTATTAATTACGATTCTTACGAGAGTGCGGGAAATAAAATTATGGAAATAATTGAAAATAAACATAAAAAGAAAATTTTAGTAATTAACGGGCCAAATTTAAATATGTTGGGATTACGTGATCCTAATCATTACGGTTCGTTAACATTAAATCAAATTAATGAAATGCTAAGCAGCGATTTGACTTTTGATATTGATTTTTTTCAATCTAATCATGAGGGAGCAATTGTTGATAAAATACAAGAATATAAAAATTATGATGGAATAATAATTAACCCTGCTGCATATACTCATACATCAGTTGCGATTCATGATGCTTTAGAAATTGTTGATATTTTGAAGGTGGAAGTACATTTGAGTATGGTTGATGAGCGTGAAGAGTATCGTAAGGTTAATTTTATTCGTGATGTTGTAGATGCTTGTTTTCAAGGGGAAAAGGCTTTAAGCTATGTAAAAGCTTTGGAATACTTGAAAAATAAATTAAATGTGATATAATAATTTGATATAATATAAAAAAGAGGTGTATACAATTTGGACATACAAGGGTCGTCGGGACTGATTTTACAAGAGTTAGCAGAAAGCTCATTTAATATTCCACTTTTAATCGCAATGATTATTTTAGTTTTATTATCTGCTTTTTTTTCAATGACAGAGACTGTCTATTCTACAACAAATACTGTCAGATTAACTGTTCTAGCTGAAGAAGGTAAGAAAAAAGCACAAAAAGCCTTGTGGATAGCTGATCATTATGATCGAACACTAACAACAATTTTAGTTGGAAACAACTTAGTAAATATTTCACTAGCAACTATTTGTGTTACGTTCTTTTCACAATTGCTTCCAAATTCAGGTATTGTTGAAGTACTATCTACAATTGTGAGTACTGTTGTTGTTTTAATTTTTGGTGAGATAACTCCCAAAACATTAGCTAAAAAACATGCTGACACTTTAGCTATAACATTAAGTTCTATTGTTTATCTAGTTATTTGGACATTATCACCAATAGTAATTATTTTCTCTTTATTTCAAAAATTATTACATATAGGAAAAAAAGAAAATGAAAAAGAACCACAAGTTAATGAGGCTGAATTAGAGGCAATATTAGACACTATGGAAGAAGAAGGTGCAATTGAATCTGAAGAGGTTGAATTAATTAATAATATTTTAGATTTAAATGACCGTGAAGTAAAAGACATTATGACACCAAGACCTGATATCGTTGCGGTAAGCGATGAAATGGATCATGATGAAATTAAAACAGTATTGTTTAATTCAAAATTATCAAGGATTCCTGTTTATCATGGTGATAAAGATAATATTGTTGGTATTTTATTTGAACGTGATTTTTTAACTGCGTATATTAAACGTAAAAACTTTAGAATTAAATCATTATTACGCCCTGTTAAATATGTATCTACTTCAATGAAGGTTGATGATTTAATTCATGAATTGCAAAAATCTAAAATGCATATGGCAATAGTTAGTGGTGAGTACGGAGAAGTTGTAGGTTTAGTTACAATGGAAGATGCATTGGAAGAATTAGTGGGAGAAATCTATGATGAACATGATGAGTCAGAAGATGAAGTCTTAATTCAAAAAGTCGGTGAAGGCGAATACTTAGTTAGTGCAAATATTTATATAGAAGATTTATTTGATGATTTAGAATTAGGTAAAGTTCCTGAAACTCAATATTCTAAATTATCAGGTTGGTTATACGGAAGTTGTGAAGATATTCCGGAAGAAGGATATAATTTTACTTATATTTCAAAATACATCGCTAAAACAGACGATGAAGAATATGAAGAAATTACAAAACGCTTGACATTTGTTATTACAAAGGTTGAAGATAGACGTATAATTGAGGCAAGATTATTCGTTGAAGTTATTGAAGAAACTGACGAAGAAGATGAAAATGAAGATTAGTAATTATGGAAGATGTGTTTAAACCACATCTTCTTTTATTTTCTCTTTAATATTTTCTATCTCTTTAGTTATTGAAGTATTTTGAGTGAAAAGAAAAAATATTCCTAACGTCTCATATTGGCTTAATTTACT